>JAJSZO010000019.1 GCA_030262795.1 Deltaproteobacteria bacterium
AATCGAAAGGGTGCATGATGGAAACTCTCCACCTAAAGCTGAGCGCGCCGTATTTCTACCCGACAACCGGTGCCTTTGCCCGGAACCCGACACCAGAAGCCGAGGCGTTTTTCGCTTTAATAATTTCAGCATAAAACTTCGCTTTTGCTAAGTCATCATTAGCTTTTGGTGTAGGTGACTCACACGTCGCTACGCGCCTGAACAAGGTGCCGGTCAGCACCGCGATTGGCGGGTCACGCAAATAGAGTATAATAGTTATCTATGTTGACATTCCTCCTTGTTTGTGTACAGTATGGCTGTACATAAACAAGGAGGAAAAGATGGCAATTCAAACAACATATACCCATGCCCGAGCACGCCTTGCTTTTTTAATAGATGAGGTAACGAAAAACCGAGAGGTGGTTATCATTCAACGACGTGGGAGTGAAGATGTCGCTATGATAGCAGCTGACGAGTTGACTTGCATACTCGAAACGGCACATTTGCTTCGTTCGCCCACCAATGCAGAAAGACTCCTTACCGCACTGGATAGAGTCCGAAAAGGATCAAGCACACCACAAACAATTGATGAGCTTCGAAGCGAAGTCGGTTTTGAGTAAGCATTATATAAAAACGCCCCACACTGCTATGCAGCGAGAAGCTGTGTTTCAACCAGAGTTCAGGGAGGATTTACGTTACTGGGTAGAGATGGACCGCAAGACAGCTCTTCGAGTTTTTAAATTAATTGAGGCGATAATACGAGATCCGTTTCAGGGTATCGGCAAACCGGAGCCTTTGAAGTTCCTCGGATCAGGTGTTTGGTCTCGCCGAATTACTCAAGAACATCGCTTGGTTTATGTCGTGGGGCATGACAGAATTGATTTTGTGCAAGGGCGTTATCATTATTGATGTTTATTCTGTACATTCCAAGCCGCCAACCAGCCAGTGCACCTGACACCAAAAGCCGGGACATTTTTCACTTTTGCCGTTTTCAGTATAAAAAGTCGCTTTTGCCAAGTCATCATTGGCTTCTGGTGTCAGGTTTCGGGTAAAGGCAGTTACCCGGCGGCGCCCTCCCCACAGATCCGTACTTGAAGAATTCCACTCATACGGTTTCTCAGTATGCTAAGGAACGTGGACGAATTAACTTCCCCAAGTAGGCGCACGGATTTGGGAACCATACCCAACTTTCAAACTGCGTTTGCTTGCACGGCCCACGGTGCCGGTCAGCTACTATCAATTCAGGTGGGACTCAGGATAATATTTCTTGATACATTCGGGACATATTCCGTGAGAAAAATTTACTCCCGACATTTTTTGGTTGAAATACTTTTCAATAGAAACCCATGCATCTTTATTGTTTTCCCTCTCATAACGTATTTTCTTGCAATGCATGCATATCGGAAGATTGGATTCGTATATCTGCAGGCGTCTTTCCGCTCTTTTTAATTGTATAGCTCTTTCAATAACAAAAAGAAGCGTTTTCCCAAGATTCTCAGTCTTTTCAACGACAAAATCGTCTGCCCCGATCCGCATTGCCTCAACCGCTGTCTCAACACTTGCCGTGCCGGACAAAATTATAACAGGAACACAATTATCTCGAAGCCTGATATTTTTTATCAATTCCAAACCGTTCATTATCGGGATAGATAAGCCTGTGATAAGAACATCATATTTCAACCCCATCACGTTTTGTAGAGCGGCTTTGCCATTCTCCACGCATGTAACATCATACCCCCCGCCTTTAAGGAAAGATGTAACCGTACAAACGGTTGATGGGGATTTATGGACAAGCAATAATTGTTTCATAATGATCTCCCAATACCAAGTTTGCATATTTTATTATATAATGAACTTCGACTTATCCCAAGAATCCTGGCAGCTTTTGTTTTATTGCCGCTTGTTTCTTCCAATGTCTTTAATATGGCTTTCCTTTCAGCTTCACTGCCCACGGTCTTGATTACGTTCGTGAAAGGTTTTAACTGCTTGGTTTTATACGATATCCTTTGCCTATCAGGCAAGGGCAACGAAACTTCATCAATAAGTGGACCGGTGCTCAGAAGAACAGCACGTTCCATGACGTTCTCAAGCTCTCTGACATTTCCGGGCCACGGATTTTCCATGATGGTGCGCATGGCCTCAGGCATGATATCAGAAAGTTCCCTGTCATAAATCGCAGCATATTTTCGCATAAAATGATACACTAATGCTGCAATATCAGACTTTCTTTCCCTTAACGGAGGCAGATCAACAATGACAACAGCCAACCGGTAGTAAAGATCCCTTCGGAATTTCTCCTCATGCATGGCTTGCTCAAGGTCTATATTTGTGGCTGCTACCACCCGCACATCTCCTTTAATACTAACAATGCTGCCTATTGGTCTTACCTCTTTTTCCTGAAGCATACGGAGCAAATTCAACTGGATAGCCTGAGAAATGGTTCCGATTTCATCTAAGAAAAGCGTGCCCTTGTCTGCTGCAATAAACAGCCCTTTTTTATCTTTAACCGCTCCGGTAAACGCTCCCTTGATATGACCGAAGAGTTCACTTTGCAAGAGATGTTCCGAAAAAATACCGCAATCCACGGCTATAAAAGGTTTGTTTCTACGGCTGCTCAGGTTGTGGATAAGCCGGGCTATCAACTCCTTGCCGGTACCGCTTTCTCCCTGGATCAGGATTGTCGCCTGGCTGTCTGCCACTCTGGCAACGAGTTTCAACACATCCTGCATGGCTTTGCTCTTGCCGATAATCTTTTTGAACCCATCTTTGTCTTTTAACTTTTCGCGGAGTCGTTTAATCTCGTTACTAAGTTCGCAATATTTCAAGGCCTTGCCTACTGTTAGAAGAATATCATCTTTGCGGAAAGGCTTGGTCAGATAGTCGAATGCACCTGTTTTCATAGCCTCAACCGCAGAGCCGATAGACCCATAAGCGGTAATCACAATAAAAGGAACGTCAGGATATCCGGTTTTTACCTCTTTCAACAAGTCCATGCCGCCAAGATCAGGCATCACAAGATCAGAAAACATCAGATCAAAGGACTCCTCTTCCAGTAGAGAGATCGCCTCGGTTCCGCTGGCAGCAGTTCGGACATCATGGCCTTGCTTTGTAAGTATTTTTTCAAACAGCTTGAGCATGTGCTCTTCATCATCTACCACTAAAATTTTTGCCAATACCGTATCCTCCTTAGGATTCGCCCAAAAATAAATTTATATTTTGAGGTGTCGAGGCGCTCGCATGACAAGGCGCGAGGAGGGCAAATAGCGAGCTATTTAAGCGACGAGCAACGCAGTCATGCGGGATGGATCGGCGCATCAAAATGTGAAGTTATTTTTGGGCGAGTCCTTAATCTTTTATCGGAAAATAAAGACTGCATATGGTTCCGGCTCCCTTTTGACTTTCTATTTCAATTCTTCCACAATGGTCTTCCATGATACGCTGACAAACTGAAAGTCCCAATCCTGTTCCCTTGCTACCTTTGGTAGTAAAAAATGGATCAAAAACACGATGGATATTCTTTTCAGATATTCCGGTGCCTGTATCTGATATGGTAATTCGGATCCAATCGCCTGGTTCCTGTAACCACGCTTTGTGCACAAGATTGACACCAAAAGTAAGAAGACCTGTGTCAGGCATTGATTGAACGGCGTTAATAATCACATTAAGAAAAACTTGCTGGATAAGCTGTGGATCAAGTTTGATGGTGGGAGGTTTCTCTTTAAATTTTTTCTTGATGCTTATCTTATTTTTTTTGATTCCTGGTATCATCAGTGCGACAGAACCTTCAAGAAGTTCGACGATGTTCACAGAAATGCTCTCAGGAGGTTTTAATCGGGCAAAGTCCAAAAGGTCTTTTACCACATCTACACACCGGGCTGTTTCCTTTTCGATAATCCTGATAGATTCAAAGAGGGGATCATCCGAAGAAATCTCGTCTAAAATATCCTGAACAAACCCGAGGATAATGCCAAGAGGATTGTTGATTTCGTGGGCAATACCGGCTGCCAGCTCTCCCATGAAGGCAACCTTGCTGGATCGATGAAGCTGATCCTGCAACATATTCCGCTCTGCAAGAAGCCTGCGATATCGCTCCTCATCTTCCCGTGTTTTTACTTCCCTGATTCGCCTGGAGGTTACGTCCCTGAAAATTATAAACAGATACTGGGCTTGCTGGTAATGAAATGGGGTAAAAGAAACACTTGCTGTAAATATATCATCATTTTTTCGGTAAAAATCAATATCAACCTCTGTCGTCCTTTCGATATCAGGCAAACACGAGAAAATATATCGGTTCTGTTCATAAGACGCACATAAATCTCTCAGGTTGCTCTTCAAAAATTCCCGGTGGGTATACCCCATAAACTCTTCCAGCCATTTGTTGGCAAAACTTATCCGGCCATTGCTGTCTGCGATAATCAGGGGAAGGGGCACTCCTTCCATCATAGTCTTAAACAACGGTACCTCCGTATTCTTTTAGAGAATTAATAAAAATTTATTATACAACACTGCAGCTTAACCTTGCAACAAACAAAACCGGTAACCTCACAAAAAACTATCTTTTTCTTGCATTAAAACTATTTTCGATTATATTTAGACCCAAATGAATCTTCAAGACCGACCTAAACTTATCAGAATTACCCTGATAATTATCTGGAGTATCAGTTTTTTCTGTTTTGTTCTGACGCTGATGACGGGCATGCGCTCTTCCTGTGCCTGGCCGGATGGCTTTGTTTGGCTTCACGGTCTTGGCCTTGGTACACTATTTCTCGGAATAGGGGGTGCTTTATATTACAGCCGTCAGCGCTTTCGCGGCCTTCAAAATCAGATTACAGATCAATCGAAAGAAATCAAACGATGTAAGGAGAGATATCGGACTTTGGTGGAAAGCGCTGAAGACTTTATCTTTACAGTAGATCGCTCCGGACAATTTCGATCTCTCAACACCTTTACCGCTGCTTTTTTTGGAGGAACCCCTTCGCAATTTGTAGGCCGGCCACTTTCGGATCTTTTTTCACAAGAAGTCGCCAAAAAACAATTCAAGCTTATTAAATCGGTCTTTCAGTCCGGAAAAAGCATGCGAGATGAGTTTATGATAGGCAGAGGGGAATATCAAATATGGCTCAGCGCTAACTTTATGCCCCGCAAAAACGAGAAAGGCAATGTAATTTCGGTTTTGTGTATTGCCAAAGATATTACAGAAAACAAAAAATTAGAGAACCAGTTGGTTAATACTGAAAAACTCGCATCAATGGGAACTCTTGCTGCAGGAGTTGCACACGAAATTAATAATCCGCTCGCTATTATCCTTGGTTTTGCCGATCTTATCCTGGAAAAATGCGAAAAAAACAGCGAGCTTTATCAGGACATGAAAACAATTGAACGCCAGGGCCTTCATTGTAAGGTAGTGGTGGAAAACCTGCTGAGATTTGCCCGTCATGGAGAGGGCATTTACGAATACTGTGATATCAATAAATCTATCAGAAATATTATGGACGTGGTTAAACACTCATTGGACATGAACGACATTGAGCTTAACTTAAGCCTCGCGCAGGATCTTCCTGAAGTCAAAGGTGATTTACGACAAATGCAGCAGATAATACTGAACCTGGTCAACAATGCAGCCGCTGCAATGAAAAATGGAGGTATTTTGTGGATAAGTTCAGCCATTGATGCTACTAATGAAAAAGTAATTGTAATTGTCCGGGATAATGGACATGGTATCCCGCCTGAATACATGGATAAAATTTTTGATCCATTTTTTACAACAAAGAGTGAAGGGGAAGGCACAGGTTTGGGTCTTTCTGTAAGTCATGGAATTATAAGTAAATATAAGGGAAGCATTTCTTGCGAGAGCAATACATCCAACTCTGGCATCAACCCCAAAGGAACCACTTTTAAAATTACATTCAGGGTTAAGGACTAATTATGAATGGAAGAATTTTAATAGTTGACGATGAAAAGGATATGCTTGTCCTTTTAAGAAGAATAATTGAAGAAAAAACCAGCCATAGTGTTGAAACTGAATACGATCCTTTGAAGGCCGTAGAACTGCTGAGAAAACAGCAATTTGATATCATAATAACTGATTTGAAAATGCCGAAAATGGATGGGATAGCCATCCTTGATATGGTAAAAAATATTCAATCATCTACTGTTGTGATAATTATGACAGCATATGCAACTATTGAAACCGCTGTAGAAGCAATTAGAAAAGGAGCTTTTGATTATATATCCAAGCCCTTTCGTAAAGAACGGATACTTATAACAATTAACAAAGCTATGGAATGGCTGAAGCTAACACAAGAAAATATAATTCTGAAAAATTCTCTCCGGCAAAAAAAAGAATTTCCTCCAATTATCGGTTCCAGCGCCCCTATTATGTCAATCATAAAAATGATCAACCAGGTGGCTAAATCAACAGCTACGATTCTTATAAGCGGAGAAAGCGGTACCGGGAAAGAACTGGCAGCAAGAGCTATTCATTATAACAGCAACCGTAAAAACAAGCCCTTTATAACGGTCAACTGTACAGCTATGCCTGAACAAATTATAGAAAGCGAACTTTTCGGTCACGTCAAGGGTGCTTTTACCGGTGCATGGAAAGACAAGAGAGGAATAGTTCAAGAAGCAGACAGGGGCACTCTTTTCTTAGATGAAATAGGAGAACTGAACATGGCCATGCAGGCCAAATTGCTTCGACTTCTGCAGGAAGGGGAATATAAGCCGGTTGGAGGTCTGACAACAAAACAAGCAGATATCCGTTTTGTTGTTGCTACCAATCAGGATCTTAAAAAGCTAATTGAAGTAAAACAATTTCGAGAAGATCTTTACTACAGGCTTAATGTTATCAATTTACACCTGCCCCCTTTAAGAGATAGAAAAGAAGACATCCAAATTTTGGCATACCATTTTCTGGAAAAGTTCAATTCTTTAAACAATAAAAAAATAAGTGGCATCGACCCTGAGGGAATATCAGCACTAATATCTAAAAGCTGGCCCGGAAATATCAGGGAACTGGAAAACTGTATTGAGCGTGGAGTTATCCTCTGTCAAGCAGATACTATTAAAATCTCGGATATCCTGCCACAAGAACCTGTAGCGCATACTTCGCCTCTTTTTGATCACAACATTTATACGCTTCCATTTAAAGAGGCAAAGGAAATCATTACAAAGACTTTTCATAACAAATATATTAACCGGATTCTTCAACAAAATAATGGTAATATTTCCAAGGCTGCCGAACAGGCTGAACTACAAAGACAATATCTCCACCGACTCATAAAAGAAGAAAATATTAATACTGCAATATTTAAGTAGTGCCCGAACGAAAACTAGAAAATTTTTTCAAGTTCAAGGAAGACGCAAATTTTAACCGCAGGAATACATGGCGTATTTTGAGGATTAAAATTTGCGACTGACGCAGAAATTGGAAAAATTAGCAGTTTTCGTTCAGGCACTAAGGAACGTGGACGAACAGGAATTTTGCAATGAGGTTAGTACTATGAATATGTATCGTTTTTTTCTGATGACGGTCTTGGTGTTTACTTGTGTTATCAGATCAGAAGCGCTGGTAGCGGTTGCTGAAGAGGCTCCTTCCATGGCCGGAACGGCAGTCAGCGCCATGGAACCCGGCATACCTTTAGACCAGCTCGAACTCATGCTGAAGCCGTTGACGAAAACAGAGCTTGTCATCGAAGTCGATGCCTGGCTGCAGATACTGAAGGCAAAGGTCAAACAGATTAGCGATGCCGAGATTGCCGTCAAGAAGAAAAATGACCAGATAGCAAAAGCGGAAGAAGTAGCTGCCGCCGCCAGGGAAGCCGGAAAGGCTGCAGAAGAGGCCAGAAAAGCCAGGGAAACGGCCAGTCGGGAGGGGGGCCTGGACACCGCCAAGAAGGCTGCGGAGGCTGCTAAAGTGGCTGAGGAAAAGGTGGCGGAGGTAAAAAAAGTGGCTGAGGAAGCCGGTAAGGCTGAGAAACAAACCGAGGCAGACAAAGCCATACGAGCGGCAACCGAAGATGCTCTGAAGAAAGCAGCGGAGAAAGCGGAAGAGACGGACAGCGCTCATCGTGTGCCGGCGCCGGAGGCGAATAAGCTGAATGCAGGCGCAAAGGTATTAAAAAGTAAAGATGCTAAGGAACCTGACAAACTGCAGGAAGTAGCCGAGGCGGCGAAGGCGGCGGCTGGCGGCGAAGCTGAGGTGAAAATCAAATTGCTCAAGAACATCACTGAGCTGAGGAATGAACGTACCGCCCTGATTGATCGCATGAATGTTGTACTTAATGAACTCGAAAAAAAGGGTGGCGAAGTCGAGGATTACAGTAAGTACGTCACTGCCGTATCGGGAATCAAGATTGATGTTACCGATTCCGCTGCTGCCTGGACTTCCATAGTCGGCTGGTTGAACTCGGAAGAGGGAGGCCTGCGGTGGGTATGGAATATCGCCAAATTTTTGCTGATCATCGCAGCATTTTATATCTTATCCCTGATCATAGGCAAGGCCGTTGAGAAGATGATAGGGACATCAAGACGGGTGTCAGCTTTGCTGCGTGATTTCCTGTACAAGGCGGTACGGCGGACGGTTATCATACTGGGCGTGATCATGGCCCTGGCGGCCCTTGAAATCAATATCGGGCCGGTGATGGCGGTCATCGGCGCTGCAGGTTTTGTGATTGCTTTTGCATTACAGGGTACGCTCAGCAACTTCGCAAGCGGTATCATGATTCTTATGTACCGGCCTTTTGACGTTGGAGATATAGTGGACGCGGGCGGGGTGACCGGCAGGGTCCAATCAACCAATTTGGTCTCCACTCATATCAGGACCTTTGATAATAAATCAATGATCGTCCCCAATAATGAAATTTGGGGCGGGGTGATCACCAATTCCACCGGTGCTAGAAAACGACGCGTGGATATGGTGTTCGGCATCGGCTATGGCGATGATATCGCCAAGGCGCAGGGCATTCTTGAAAAGATCACAAATGACCACAAGCTTGTGCTCAAGGATCCCGAACCGGTTATCAAGGTGCACGAACTGGCCGACTCCTCGGTCAATTTCATCTGCCGCCCCTGGGTTAAGACAGCGGATTATTGGACTGTGTACTGGGATGTCACGCGTTCGGTGAAAGAGGAATTTGATCGGCAGGGTGTGTCGATTCCATTTCCGCAACGTGATGTTCATTTGTACCGGGAGGCACTGGAAAATGCCGAGAGGTGATGTATTGTTCAACTTTTATCAAAAGGAGAAATTGATGAAACCAATGAGATTTTTTACCATATTGTTTATTGTTTTTGCCATGGTCACAGGAGTTTGTGCGCAAGAGAAGAAATGGAGTGACCAGGCGGAACTTTCTTTCGTCGATACGGGAGGAAACACCGACGTTACAAGCCTGTCAGCGAATAACCTTTTAAAGTATAAATTCAGCGATGAGTTGCATGCGGCATGGAAGCTCGGGGCTTTGTATGGACAAAGCGACGGTGAAAAGAAAGCGGAGAGTTACTTCAGCGACCTCCGCCTGGACTATCTATTTACAAAACATTTGTATTCTTTTGTCAATGCAGGGTGGTCGAAAAACAAATTCGCAGGTTTTGACTCGCGGTATTACGTGGGTCCTGGTGCAGGATATAAGTTTCTTGTCGGACCCAAGCATTTCCTCTTGGCTGAAGTCAGCCTCAACTACGTCAATGAGACATACATTGATGACACGGACAAAGACTATCTCGGAGGCCGTGCTTTTGCCAAGTATGAATACGCGTTCACGGATAAAAATAAATTTTCCCAATTCGTGGAATACCTGCACGATTTCGACGATAGAAATAATTATAATATGTATTCAGAAACAGCGCTGATATCCGCATTGAGCGACTATCTCTCGCTAAAAACGAGCTACGTAGTCAAGTACGATAATCAACCGGTTCCTTCAACACTGAAAGAGACCGATACGATTCTATCAATCACGCTCGTTGTTAATTTTTAGTATAGACTTTCAGATAAATAATTTCACTGCGTTATCAGTCAAAATCTTCGACGACGTACACATCAGCACGACTTACTCAGATTGTTCCTTCTATCCTTGTGAAATGAATTATCTGAAAGTCTATAGAAAAGGGGATTTTAAATGTCGCGTACGAAAAAGGGTGCGATTATCATTGCCATTTTAATTTTGCTATATGGAGTTTTTGGCTTTCTGATTGCGCCCTATATTCTCAAGTCAAATCTGATATCAGGCATAGCCGGGCAACTTGGCCGAAATGCCACAGTGGATGAAGTCAAGGTAAACCCTTTTGTGCTTTCGGTAACAATGAGGGGCTTTGAAATGAGTGAGCCGGATGGCGAGCGATTCGCCGGCTTTGAAGAACTGTATGTCAATTTCCAGCTTTCCTCGATTTTCCGGCGAGCATACACCTTTGACGAGATTCGTCTGATTGTACCCGAAGGACGGGTGAAAATTCTACCTGACGGCAGCCTGAACTTTTCAGATCTCCTTGCCTCATCAGACCCTGTGGAGCCTCCGTCGGATGAAAGTAACGAGTTGCCGCCGATTTTAATTTTCCGATTGCAGATTGAGGAAGGACGTCTTGCGTTTAGCGATCTTGCGCGACCCACGCCGTTTGAGACGGACTTTTTTCCGATAGAAATTACGTTGAATGACTTCAGTACCCGTAAGAACAGCAAGAGTCCGTATGTCTTCACTGCAACCACAGAAGAAGGCGAAGTCGTGAGATGTGAAGGTAACTTCTCGGTCAATCCGTTTCGATCGCAGGGGCGTTTTGTACTAACCGGCATCAAGACGCGTACACTATGGAAATACATTCAGGATCAGGTGCGTTTCGAAGTAACCGGTGGATCAATCGACCTAACTGTCCGGTATGATATGGCTGTCGGCGAAAAGGCTTTACATTTTGAAGTGATTGATGGCGAGTTCAAACTCAATGAGTTAACGCTGGTTGAGAAAGGCGTCAATACAACGCTTATTTCAGTGCCTTGCTTTTCCGTCAAGGGGGTTCACATAAACCTCAGCAATAAAAAGGTTATATGTGCTTCCGTTAACTCCAGCAATGCTCTCTTTAAGAGCTGGCTTACTTCCGATGGCACCTTGAATTACCAGGCGCTCTTTGCAATGGATAGTTCTGAAGATGAGAGCAAAACATCATCTGAAATCCCGGACCAACCAGGAGCAGACAACCAACCCTGGAGCATAAGTGTTAAGGAACTGACGCTTGCAAACTATGGTGTGGCACTGGAAGACCGTACATTGCCTAAACCAATGCATGTCAATCTGGAGCCGATCAACCTGAATCTGAAAAACTTGAGTAATCAGAAAGATTCACAAGCTGAACTTGACCTTACCCTTAAAGTCAACCGAACAGGAACCGTCGGAGTCAAGGGGCTGGTCGGCATTAACCCTGTATCCACAGAACTCGCCTTGCAGGTTGCAGAGATCGCGTTGAAGCCATTCCAATCGTATATGGATTCTGTTGTACAGCTTGAACTTGTGACTGGCACAGCAGGTCTTGATGGTAAGTTTCAGTATCGGACTTTGAGTCAGGGACCTGAAATGCGCTACAAAGGCAGTGTAAGCATCAATGGCTTTGAGGCCGTTGATAGATTACATTCCAAGGATTTTCTGAAGTGGGAGTCGCTTTTGTTTAACGGTTTGGTGCTTGATGTTCAGCCTGGCAAATTGAGTATTTCCGAGATTGTTGCTAAGCAACCGTACGCCAGGGTTATCATCCGGCCCGATTCAACGGTTAACCTGACCGGAATCTTTTCTACTCAGAATGGTGAGACTACTAATGATATTGATTCAAAGGCAAAGGCACAGGCTCCAATCCCGGTTACCATTGATACGGTTTGCATTGAAAATGCTTCGGTAAATTTTTCCGACCTCTCCCTTAAACCGGGTTTTGCAATGGGTATCCAGGGGTTGAATGGAACTGTAAGTGGCCTGTCTTCCAAGTCCTTGGCGCGGGCTGATGTCCTGTTCAAAGGCAAAGTGGACAAATACGCGCCGGTAAAGATTGCCGGTCAGATTAATCCTTTGAGCGAAGATGTTTACACGGATTTGGCAGTATCTTTCAAGAACATCGAACTTAGCACTTTCACGCCATATTCCGGCAAGTTTGCCGGTTATGCCATCAACAAAGGGAAGCTGTCATTAGATCTCAAATACAAGCTCTCAGAGAACCTCCTTGTTGGCGAGAATGAAATCTTTATGGATCAATTTACCTTTGGTGAACGCATAGATAGCCCCGATGCCACAACATTACCGGTTCGTCTCGCTGTGGCTCTGCTAAGGGATCGTGAGGGGAGAATTGACATTGATCTTCCAGTGAGGGGCGATCTGAATGACCCTGAGTTCAGTTATGGCCGTATTGTGGTAAACGCTCTGGTCAATCTGATCACCAAAATCGTCAGCTCCCCGTTTGACATGCTGGCTGGTCTTGTCGGGGGAGATGGGGAAGGGCTAAGTTTTGTGGAGTTTGAATTCGGTAGCGTGGCGCTTGGGACTGAGCAGATCAGAAAGCTTGAGCAACTGGCCAAAGGGCTCCACGAGCGACCGGCGCTCAGACTTGAAATCAAAGGAGTTGCGGATACAAAACACGACAGGGTAGCACTAACTGAATCAAAACTGATAGGCCAACTGAAACGCGCAAAACTCAAAGAGCTAACAGCCCTTGAATTATCACTGCCTGCTCGCGCTGATGATATTTTGCTGTCTGATGATGACCACGCACGTCTCATAACTCAGGTCTATACGGACAAATTCGGAGAACACCCCATGTCTTTATTTGAAACCGAGTCAGAGACGTCCGAACCACCACAGATTGAGCCTGAGGTTCTCATTGCCGCTGCCAAACAACGATTAATCGAAAAGATGGCGGTCGATGAAACCAGCCTGCGGCGTCTCGCCCAAGAACGGGCAAAACAGATCAAGGATCACCTGATCCGGAAAGAAGAAATCCCGAACGAACGAGTATTTATGGTTGAGGTGAAAATAGACCATGCTTCGGATGCTGATACGATACGCACCGATCTTACACTGTCAGGTCTTTAGGGCTACCAACTGAAAGCGGGACACTTTCCGCCATTTTGGTTCTATGGCTGATTGAATTTACAGTTTTCGGTGGATTCGCTTCGCTTAATCCACCTTACAAACTTACGTTGGTAGCCGAAAATCGTAGGGTGGATTAAGGAGCGTAAGCGACGAATCCACCAAAGCATCTGTCCCGCCTTACGTTGGTAGCACTATTTAGGGAAGCGGCTGAAAGAATCAGCGGTGTTAGAAATTTGGCCGGAAATTCAGTGTTTTTAACTGCAAGGAAGAACTATGAAGAAGAACTATAATATTACTGCGGAAGTAACCACGAAAGACGAAAAAAAAGCGGTGGCTGAAATGGCAGATAAAATTAACCAGGCTGAAATGGCCGGCGTCATCTTTTTTTGTTCTTCGGAATATGATTTAGATAAACTGGCAGAGGAAATTGACGCTACGTTTTCCTGCCCGGTTATCGGCTGCACCACTGCAGGAGAAATAGGCGCACATTATCAAACAAACAGTATAGTTGGTGTCAGTTTTTCATCTGCAATGTTTTGTTTTCATACTAAAACAATGGAGCGTTTACACACTTGTGATGCCGAATGTGTAAAAAAGTTTATCAGCAGAATGAAGTCGAAACTTAAATTTTCAGAAACGATTGACCCGGAAAAAATGTTTGGATTTCTATTGATTGACGGTCTTTCAGGGTTAGAGGAATCGGTTATCTCAGATCTTTACGGCACCCTGGAAGGTGTGTCCATTATAGGCGGTTCGGCCGGGGATAATCTTAAATTCGAGGAGACAAAAGTATATGCCAACGGTAAGTTTATTTCCAATGCCGCGGTTTTTACACTTATTGAAACCAGGCTGCCCTTTAAAACTTTCAAACTTCAGCATTTTGTTCCTTCTGAAATAGAAATGGTTGTTACCGAAACAAACCCTTCAAAGCGCATTGTATACGAAATAGACGGCGGCCCTGCAGCAGAGGAATACGCTAAACTTGTGGGTGTGGATGTAACGAAATTAGATGCTGCTATATTTGCAATGTACCCGGTAATGCTTCAATTAGGTGATGAATGGTATGTACGTTCTATTCAAAAGGTAAACGAAGACGGCAGTCTTACTTTTTATTGTGCCATTGAAAACGGCCTGGTGTTAACTATTGGTAAAGGCGTTGGACTTGTGGATACCCTTAAAGAACAGATTAATAAATTTGAGGCAGAGTTTGAGCAGATTACATTTACTTTAGGCTGCGATTGTATATTGCGCCGCCTGGAGATTTTTGAGAAAGGAGAAAAAGAAAAAATGGAACGGGAACTAAACAAAATTAATTTTTTAGGTTTCAGCACCTTTGGGGAACAGTATAATGCAATTCATATTAACCAGACTTTAACAGGCGTAGTTTTTGGCGGAGAAACAAAATAGGCACTTGGATTTTATAATAATAGGAATTTTGAATTGTGTCTGAAATAAAGGAACTGCAATTAAAAGTAACTGAATTAGAAAAACAGCTCGAAAAGCAAAAGAAAACAAATAAGATATTAAAAGAACGAGTTAAAAAGAATACTCACTCTACAGGGGATTCCTTTTCTATCTTTGAAAGAAATATTGCCCTTCAGAAAAAAATTGCATCCCGAACTCATGATTTGGAAGCAGCAGAAGCAGCTAATAAAGCTAAAAGCGAATTTCTCGCCAACATGAGCCACGAAATTCGAACCCCTATGAATGGCGTTATCGGGATGACCGGCCTGCTGCTTGATACCAATTTGGATAAAGAACAGCTGGAATATGCGGAAACAGTGCGAAACAGCGCCAATGCCTTACTCAATCTTATCAATGATATTTTAGATTTTTCAAAAATTGACGCTGGCCAATTAGACCTGGAAATTTTATGCTTTAATTTAAACACAACAATTGAAGAGTTAAATGATCCTTTAGCTATGCGAGCACATAAAAAAGGTTTGGATTATGTTAGTATCATTGATCCTGATGTGCCATTATTACTGCGTGGCGATCCAAGTAGGCTGAGACAGATTATCAATAATCTGGTGGGGAATGCTATTAAGTTTACCGCAAAAGGCGAAATAGTAATCCATATAACTAATCTGTCCGAAAAAGGTAATAAGGTTACGTTACGTTTTTCAATAAAGGATACCGGCATTAGCATCGCTGAAAATAAACAAAACAATATATTTGAATTATTTACGCAGGCCGACGCTTCCACAACCCGAAAATTTGGGGGAACAGGCCTTGGTCTTGCCATATCTAAACAATTAGCGGAAATGATGGGCGGATCAATTGGAGTAAACAGCATTGAAGGGCGAGGCTCAACGTTCTGGTTTACCGTTGTCCTCGAAAAACGATCTCAGCAAGAGTCATTGCCTGAAATCAACAGGATGGATATCAAAGATAAAAACATTTTGATAGTGGATGATAATGCTACAAATCGTAAATGGCTTTCGATTTTATTAAAAAAATGGGGCTGTCGCAGCTCTGAAGCCGCTTCGGCAAAACAAGCGCTTGAGCTTTTGGAAGAGGGAATTCTTCAGAAAGCCCCATACGATATAGCACTCTTAGATATGCAAATGCCTGAAATGGATGGAGAAACGTTAGGCCGCACAATAAAGGAAAAAGAACTGCTTAAAGATGCTTTACTGGTGATGCTAACTTCATTAGGCAATCGAGGCGACGCCGTCAGATTTCAGAAATCAGGATTCGACGCCTATTTAACCAAACCGGTTAAGCAGTCACATTTGTATGATTGTATTTTAACTATTTTAAATTCAAAACTGAAATCTGTTGCTCAAAAAGAAAAGCAAATAATTACCCGATATGTATTAGCGGAAAACAGAAATAAAAAAAGACGTATTTTGGTAGTGGAAGATAATATTGTAAATCAAAAAATAGCCATAAAAATTTTAGAAAAATACGGATATAGGGTGAATGCGGTGGCTAATGGGCAAGAAGCTTTGCACGCCCTAAAACTGGCCTCATATGATTTAGTGCTTATGGATTGCCAAATGCCGGTGATGGACGGCTATGAAGCAACAAAAGAAATCCGCAATTCAAACTCAAAAGTTATGAATAATAAAATATTCGTAATAGCAATGACCGCCAACGCTATGAAAGGCGACCGCGAAAAGTGTATTAATGCGGGAATAGATGATTATATAGCAAAACCCATAAATCCACAAGCTCTTAAAAAAACCATTGAACGCTGGCTTGAGTTAAGAAGATGAGTTGGGGGAAGTTTATTCATTAAATTCCAGCTCCAACTTTTCCTTTTCTTTGTAAAGATTTTCCAGCTCATCAAAGCACTGATCAATGACAGTCTGGCAATGATGGATAGAACGTGAAATTTCCGCTATTTTTTTGCCATCTCCGGCTCCGGAAGCTTTAAGTATAGCTACATTGAGATTGTCGAGCTTTTTTTCGTTTAATTCAATATCGCCTTCCGCCCGGACAATTTTTTTCTCAACAGGCCTTATGAGTTTTGATCGTTTGGTGATGATTTCAGACCGCTGGCGCCGTAATTCCTTTTTTGTCAGTTTTGCTTCGGATTTCTCATCTCCGGTATTTTTCCTGGAAGATTTTTCCTCTATTTCTTCATCTTCCCACCCGCATTTTTCAAGAAACTGCTGGTAGCTGCCTTCAAACATAAATGTCCGGTTATTTTTAAATACAATAAGACGGTTTGCCAGTGCATGGAGAAACATCTCATCATGAGTGACAATAATAACGGTTCCATCAAAGCTGTCTATGGCGGCCAGCATTGCATCGCATGCATCCATATCAAGATGATTCGTAGGTTCATCAAGCAGCAGCAAGTTTAGCGGTGTCACCAGAAGCTTTCCAAGCATCACACGGCTTTTCTCGCCGCCGGAAAGCACACTGATTTTTTTTAGCGCTGCATCTCCTTCAAACATCATTGCGCCGCATATATTTCGGGCCAACTGCCGGTCTACATCTGTGTGAGAATAGAGAATTTCCTCTTCAACAGTCCGTGTATTTACAAGGCTGCTGATATTAGTCTGTTCAAAAAACCCTTTTTTAACTGTGGGATTATATGAAATTTCACCAGCTTGCGATGCAAGAACACCTGATAGAAGCTTGAGCAGAGTGGTCTTCCCCTTACCGTTTTTTCCGATAATGCCGACACGGTCACCCGCCTCTAAAAGGATATCAAAACCTTGTATCAAAGGTTCCTTTTGATCATATGAAAAAGTTACATTGCGTGCGTTCAAAACATGTTTTCCTCGAAAAGTGTTGCTGCGAAAAGAAAAGTCAAGAGTTTTGATCGTTTCGAGCTTTTTCTTTTTCTCCGTTTTTTCAAGGGTCTTGATCCGTGATTGTACCAGATTTGCAAGCCTGGCCTTGGCTCTGAACCGATTAATAAACTGCTTTATCTCTTTTTGACGACGTTCATCATTAAGACGCGTTTTTTCATATATTTCTTCATCCTGGGCAATCTGCGCATAGTATTTTTCCGTATTTCCTGCTATTTTTCGTATCTTTTTCCTGTGGATGCCGAGGATGTGAGTTACAACTTTGTCCATAAAGCTTCTGTTGTGTGTGACAAGCATCAACTCATGTGGCCAGTTGACAAGAAAGCGTTGAATCCAGCGAATGGAAGTGATATCAAGATAATTAGTCGGTTCGTCTAAAAGGAGCAGATCCGGTTCGGAAACAAGTACCTTGGCAAGATTAAGCCGTACCTGGAATCCACCGGAAAATTCATTTGGATGCTGGTGCATGTTGTTTTCGGAAAATCCAAGTCCGGCAAGAATTTTTTCAACTTTCCAATGGCTGTCTTTTTCAGATTCGTTAAGACCTTTTATTCCTTCTTTTAGTACTGTATCCTCGGTAAAAGTCAGGCGTTGCCTGACACAGCCGATGCGGTAATTTCCCGGAATAGTGATGGCTCCGGTATCGTAGGTTTCCTCATTGATTATCATGCGAAAAAGGGTTGTTTTGCCATGCCCGTTTCGTCCGACAAGTCCTATTCGTTCACGGGAATTGAGCCTGAAGCTCGCACTGTCAAAAAGGAGCTGGCCGCCAAAGCTTTTTGTAAGATTTTCAATGCTGATCATGTTTCGTAAATACCACACGTAAAAAATGTTGCCAATAAAAATGTAATTTTTTATGTTAGCAGATTATGAATATAGACGAAATAAATGGAGATTTAAAATATGGTAATTGCCTCGATGTTATTTGTTATCGGATTGTTGATGCTTTATTATGGAGCGGAGTGGCTCGTAAAAGGGGCGTCCAATATTGCACGAAACCTCGGTTTAACGCCTATGGTTATAGGCTTGACGGTGGTTGCATTCGGCACTTCAATGCCGGAACTTGTTATAAGTGCTATTTCGTCTTTTCAAGAAAAGAGCATGATAGCTGTAGGCAATGTTGTGGGAAGCAATATTTGCAACATAGCTCTTATCCTCGGTCTGGCGTCTTTATTTACGCCCATTAAAAGTAATAGCTCTATTGTTAAGCGGGATATCCCTGTTATGCTCGGAATATTTTTATATTTCCTGCTGATTTCTTTTAATTCAAAAATAGGGCGGCTTGAAGGGGCAACCATGATAGGTGGAATCATCATCTATACCTGGTTGAACTATTACTGGGCGGTAAAAAGGACTAAACATGCAACAAGCGAAAATAACAATACTTCAGAGCTTGCAGGTGATAAAATTGAATATATTCCATCTATGGTAAAGCAAATTGCCTTGATTGTAACGGGAATTCTATTCGTAGTAGCAGGTGCACAGATACTCATAGATTCAGCAGTAAAAATTATGCATACACTTGGCTTAAACGAAAAGTTTATCGGACTTACAGTTGTAGCATTAGGAACTTCGCTTCCGGAACTTGCCACTTCCGTTGTAGCTGCAATAAAAAAGGAGATGGATATCAGCATCGGCAATCTGGTGGGAAGCAATGTTTTTAACATACTCGGGGTGCTTGGGACAGCCTCTCTAATTAGACCTGTTTTGATCCCGGGCGGTTTTATTCAGAGCGGTTTACTAATTGATTGCCTCGTTATGATGTTTATCAGTTTTCTTCCCTGGGTAATGATGAGAAAAACGAATGCACTTATGAGAAGAGACGGAATTATTCTTTTATCATGTTATGTCGGATACATAGCCTATCTTATAGTTAAGACATCGTAGCTTTAACCTCAGGTAGAGGATGCAATACAAAAAAGTGACATAGAACAAAAAGTGACCATTCCGGTGCCAGGAAGCAACAATTGAATGATGAATGTCGAAC
>JAJSZO010000020.1 GCA_030262795.1 Deltaproteobacteria bacterium
TTATTATTATTATTATTATTATCTGCACAGGTATTCCTGCGGACTTATCCTGTCAGGTTTCGGAATATGACGAATATACTGTGAAAGCGGTTTTTCTTGAGCGATTTACGCGTTTTATCGAATGGCCTCCTGATAGAAAAATTGATGATATTTCAAAACCGTTTGTCATTGCCGTTATCGGCAAAAATCCGTTTGGCTCAAAGCTCGACAATATTTATTCAAAACGTAAAATAAGAGATAAAAAGGTTAAGGTTATATATATTTCAAGGTTAAACCAAATTGCCGGTGCCCACATCCTTTTTATACCAGAGTCAGAAAAGAAGAGACTTCAAAGTATCATTTCACGGTCAAAAGAAAAACACGTGCTTACCATTGGCGACTCAAAAGGTTTTGCAGAAAAGGGGGTTCTTTTTAATTTTTACACAGCAAGCAATCAGATCAAGTTTGAGATTAATGAAAAGGCTGTTCGAGGCTCAGGATTGTCAATAAACTATCTTCTTTTGAATGTGGCAAGAGTTGTTGATCCGGCTGGAGATTCGGAATGAAAAATATACGAAACATCCCGGTTCAATCCAAACTGATAGGCATCATTTTCCTTGTGGCATTTCTTGGCATAGCTCCTGTATTTGCTTTTATTATCTATAGCGATATCAATATGTTCAGAACTGATTTGGAAAGCAATACCATCATGAATGCAAAACTGATAGGAGAGTATTGTGTAACGCCGCTTGTTTTTGAAGACAAAAGCAGTGGAAAAGATGTCCTGAAAAGGCTTAAGACCATACCTTATATCGCAGATGGTTATCTCTATGATAACAGGGGAGTATTATTTTCCGTTTACAACAGATCAGAGCGGACAACCATACCGTCCATGCCGTTTAAGGAGGGGTTACAATTTACAGACGACTATCTGCATGTGATTGATCCGATTGTTTATGAGGGCAGCGAATATGGAACAATCTATCTGCTGGTTTCCACTTCTCTATTAAACAGCAAGATCAATAAATATTTGCTTACAATGTTGTCGCTGATGGCGATGTTGATCTTTCTTATCTATTTTTTAGCTCGCGGATTTCAAAAGATATTATCCGGTCCGATCCTGAAACTCGTTGATGTGACAAAGAAAATATCGGAGAGCGGAGAATATTCAATCCGTATTGAAAAGACAGGAACAGATGAGATCGGTATCCTTTGCGATAGTTTTAACGAGATGCTAAGCAGAATTCAGCGCAGAGAAGAGGAGAGAAACAGGGCTGAACAGGAGCTGCGCCGGAGCGAACAGAAATTTCGTTCCCTTATCGAAACAACAAGCGACTGGGTATGGGAGGTTGATAAAAACGGAATTTACACCTATTCAAGCCCCAAGGTCGAAGACTTGTTGGGATATAAGCCTGATGAGGTCATAGGAAAAAGACCTACCGATTTTATGTCGCAGGATGAGTCAGACAGAATATCCGGATTGTTCAGGGATATAGTTGCGTCAGAGACGCCCTTTTCCAGGATGGAAACTTTCAATTTTCACAAGGATGAAAAACAGGTAGTGATCGAAACGAGCGGCGTGCCAATTCTCGACGAAAATGGAGAGCTTTTGGGTTACCGCGGGATCGACCGCGATATTACCGAGCGTAAAAAAGAAGAGGAAAAAAGAAGGAAGCTTGAGGCAACCCTTCAGCGTTCTGAAAAAATGGAAGCCATCGGCTCACTCGCAGGAAGGGCAGCTCACGATCTCAACAATGTTCTCTCCGGCATTGTAGGCTATCCCGATCTCCTGTTGATGCAGCTTCCCGAAGAAAGTCCGTTGAGAAGACCAATTCTTGCAATGCAGAAGTCAGGAGAAAAGGCGGCAGCTATTGTGCAAGACCTCCTGACCATGACAAGAAGAGGAGTTGTTACTACAGAGATTGTTGGAATAAATGATATTATTTCCTCATATCTGCAAAGCCCCGAACATGAAAAACTACTCTCGTACAATCCCGAGACAGGGATAAAGACTGCCCTTGAGACCGATCTGCTGAATATATCGGGATCTTTTCATCATATCTCAAAGTGTGTTATGAATCTGGTTTCCAATGCGGCAGAGGCTATGCCAAAAGGGGGAAGCATCTCCATATCAACTGAAAACCGTTATATAGACAGACCTGTTAGCGGTTATGAAAGTGTGGATGAGGGAGATTATGTTATTCTTACAATCTCTGATACCGGAACAGGCATCCATCCGGATGATCTGGACAAAATATTTGAGCCTTTTTATTCCAAAAAGGTGATGGGGAAAAGCGGAACAGGGTTGGGAATGGTTGTTGTATGGGGTACGGTAAAAGATCACAATGGATATATTGATGTTAACAGCAATGTGGGAAAAGGAACTAGATTTACGCTTTACTTTCCTGCCACCCGCGAGGAGAAAACCAAAAATGAAAAATCCTTAGATATTGAAGATTATATGGGGAAGGGAGAGTCTATCCTGATAGTCGATGATGCAAGCGGGCAAAGAAAAATAGCATCCACCATGTTGACCCGATTAGGTTACACTGTCAGCACTGTTTCAAGCGGTGAAGAAGCACTCGAATATCTGAAAAAGCATTCTGCAGACCTGATCGTCCTTGACATGATCATGGAGCCGGGGATGGACGGCCTTGACACATACAGAAAGATTATCAAGCTCCATCCCGAACAGAAAGCAATTATTGCAAGCGGTTTTTCAGAAACAGAACGAGTAAAAGAAGCTCAGAGCCTGGGAGCGGGACAGTATGTAAAAAAACCGTACACCCTGCAAAATATAGGGGTTGCTGCAGGAAAGGAATTAAGGGGTCAGGGAACAAAACAGGGGTCAGGGAACAAAACAGGGGTCAGGGGTCAGGGAGCAACCAGCAACAATCATCCAGTTACTTCAAGTTTTTTTGTACTGCTCTGACGATTTCCTCAGGATCATCCATGAGTTGCAGGATTTCAAGATCATTATGAGATATCTTATGATGTTCAAGCAAGCTGGACTTTATCCATTCCAACAGTCCTGACCAGTAATCAGATCCTACCAGTATAACAGGGAAAGGTTTAATGCGGCGTGTCTGAATAAGTGTAACAGCTTCAAACAGTTCGTCCAGAGTGCCGAAACCGCCCGGCATAATAATATATGCAGAAGCATATTTTACAAACATAACCTTGCGGATGAAGAAATATTTAAACTCCAGCTTAACGTTTGAATATTGATTTGGTTTTTGCTCAAACGGAAGGACAATATTCATTCCAACTGAAGTGCCTCCTGCTTTCAGGGCTCCTCTGTTTCCAGCTTCCATAACGCCGGCCCCTCCGCCTGTTATTACAGCAAAATTGTTTTTGACGAAAAGGGCAGCCATTTCTTCGGTTTTCTTATATATTGGATCATCTCTTTTAATCCTGGCTGAACCGAAAAAAGTCACTGCAGGACCAATATCGTGAAGCCTCTCAATGCCTTCAACGAATTCTCCCATAATTTTAAACAGACGCCAAGCTTCGCCTATTTTAAAATCATCAATTATAAATTGTTTTTCCATAGACGTGTCAGACACCGATAATCTTTTATGTGATCGTACAGATTAAAAAAACCGTGAACCGTGAACCGTGAACAATTTATTTTTACCGGCATACAGCCGATATCTAAACTCCTCATGCCTTACCATTAAATCCAATCGTGACCTCACCTCTGTCCACAATAATCGGAACTTTACGTTTTCCATCGGAATATTTCAACATAGTATCAAGCTTGCCGACATCAGATAGTACATCAATATATTCCACATCCCTGCCATTTTTTAAATAGGCTTCACGAGCCTCTGTAGTAAAAGGTCAGGTATTCTTTCCAAAAATCAAAACTTTTTCTTCCATGATCAGATATCCCCCTTAAAATTCGCAGATACTACATTCCATAAGAAGGCTTTTAAGCTTTTTATGAAGAACTGAGTATGAATAGAAAATTTTGGCTATTTCATAGTTGTGATCAACCATTTTTTTTCTGAGCTTTTCGTCTGCAAGAACTTTTTCAACCTGCATTATTGCCTTATCTGTTATATATCCATTAAGTTCAATGGTAGAAAACCCCTTTGGTTTAATATCCATTGCGTAAATCGAATAAGCATTAACCAATATTGGTTTTCGGAAATATATTGCTTCAAGGAAAGCATTGCCAAAGCCCTCAAAATCTGAAGGATAGGTAACAAGATCTGCATGAGGGTAAATGTCATTCAGGGTATAAATTTTCTTTCCTGATTCTGTGAACCCTCTTTTTTCATTAATTATGTCTGAAACAAAAATAGTATCAACGCCCAGCAAACAAGCATATTCTTTTACTCTGCATTCGTAATCATAACCTTCATCACCTGAAGCATGTGAAATAACAAGTTTGGCTTTTTTCCCCAATCTGTTTATAAGTTCTATTGCGAGCTCAATTTTCTTGCGCTTAACAACTCTGGTGGGCTGGAGAATCAATAGCTGGTCGTCCTCGACTCCAAGAGCCTTTCTCACGTCAGATGCATAATCATCAATTGGTTCAGGCGGATTATCAAAGTCCATGACGTTGGGAATAATAGTTGGAGAAATTCCTGTTCTAAGGCTCAACTGGTTATTGGCAGAAGAGTTGATTACCACATGACTGATTTGCGGCAGATGAGGCGGAAAGGCCATATTAAGATATTCCCATACAGCGTTTGTCATAAAAGACTGTCGTTCCCAGAAGAAATCGTGATGATGAGCAATTGTTGAGATGCCTGTTTCAGATATAATCTCTGTAATGGCTAAACCAAGAGGTATGTTAAGCGGTATTGTTAGAGAATTTTCAGGTATCAGAAGATCAATTTTGAATTGCCGGATGAATTTATAAAGATGCTTCTTTAATCTCAGCCTGAGTTCATGAATTCTTTGTGATGTATAGTTGCTTCTTTTTAGCACTCCAAAGCTGTTGTGATGGATTTCCCGTATGTCGGGATGCTTAAAGTGGGCTTCATTAACTATGTACGAACGCTCTGGTGGACGATCGCATTCACCGGCAAAATAAAAGCATGTAAATCCTTCCTTTTCAAAACTATTAGCCCATTTTGATGTTTCAAGGGAAACACCGTCTGTTCCGGCAAGGCGGGTTGAAATAAACCCGATATTTTTTGGTTTGCGGGCGAATAAATTGCAAAAATTTTCTTCTTCAAATTTAATGTTATCATTTTCTATATTCATGTTAACTCTATATCTCCTGATACCGAAAACAATCTATAGTATGATCATTGCCAAAATCCGTCAAGATCTCTTAATGGACGTCTTTCACATTCCTTAATAATATTTCATAATAGTTGTAACATGTCAATGACATCGTCGGACAGATATAATTTTGGATGCTTGACTGAAAAACATCGCTGGATTATATAGGGCAGGGATCAGGGGTCGGGAGTCAGGGAGTCAGGAAGTGCAATACAAAAAAGTGATATAGAACAACACGTAATCAGTATGTTCAATGGCTAAAGATATTATCATCACAAATGGGAATTCGGGATGGGAGGTTCGCTGTGAAAAGTTATAAACTCAGAGTAGTTGAGACGGCAGAATACTTGAAATCTCACATCAGGAAGGCTCCTGAAATAGGCATTCTTACAGGGACCGGCCTTGGCAATAGTGCAGGCTCACTATATGTTGATGTATCATTTAATTATAAGGATATTCCCCATTTTCCTGTTTCGACAGTTCAAACACATTTGGGGAAGCTTCTTTTTGGAGACCTGAATGGAAAATCTGTTATTGCCATGCAGGGCCGGTTTCATCTTTATGAGGGCTACTCTCCGGCAGATGTTACTTTTCCGATAAGAGTCATGCAGGAGCTTGGCGTTAAGATATTAATTCTTTCCAATGCAGCCGGAGGACTCAATTCTGACTTTAAAGTCGGGAACATAATGATTATCAAAGACCATATTAATCTTACCGGCTCAAATCCTCTTATCGGGCACAATGAAGACAGTTGGGGAATCAGATTTCCCGACATGAGCAGGGCATACGATAAAAAGCTTGCTTTGCTTGCTGAAAATGCCGGGGCCAAAGCAGGTATAAGAATGCAGAAAGGTATATATGCAGGCTTAATGGGGCCATCTCTTGAAACTCCGGCAGAAGTGCGTTTTTTAAAGACCATAGGTGCAAAAGCAGTTGGTTTCTCAACGGTTCAGGAAGTCATTGCGGCCGTGCATGGAGGAATGAGGGTGCTATGCCTGTCGACAATTACCAACATTAATGATCCTGACGAGCCTCTTCCTGCAACTATTGAAGAAATTATCAGTGTGGCAGAGAAAGCCGCGCCCAAGCTTGAAACAATAATTAATGAGGTTGTTAGCCTTTCAGATAAATAATTTCACTGCGTTATCAGTCGTTGACGTATAACTAATACGCCTTCCTCCTTCTGGCCTTGTGAAATTAATTATCTGAAAGGCTATAGGCGGAATATAAAGTTGTTTGGAAAGGTGATAAGTTGCGATGAATTTTGATATACTGATTTTAAACGGAAAATTGCTGACTATGGATTCACATGGTACACAATTCAAAAACGGTGCTGTTGCCATAAAGGGTAAAAAAATTGTTGCCTTGGGAGCTGCCGATGATTTTTCGTCACGGAATGTATCACGTATTATTGATGCCCGTGGAGGTATAATTATGCCAGGGCTTATTAATACTCATACTCATGCAGCAATGACATGTTTCAGGGGCCTTGCAGATGATCTTCCATTGATGACCTGGCTGAATGATTATATATTTCCTGCAGAGGCAAAACTTGATTATAATAAAGTTTATTGTGGAGCTCTTCTTGCCTGTGCGGAGATGATCATTTCAGGTACCACCTGTTTTTGTGATATGTATCTTTTTGAAGATGCTGTAGCAAGTGCGGCAAAACATGCCGGGATGCGAGCTGTGGTTGGAGAAGTATTGTATGATTTTCCTTCACCCAATTATGGCCCGATTGAGAATGGCTTTGCATATACGGAAATGCTTATTGAAAAGTGGAAAAATGATTCTCTGATAACTATTGCCGTTGAACCGCACTCTCCTTACCTTTGTTCGCCGGATCTCCTTAAAAGAGCTTCTTTTCTTGCGGACAAGAATAATATCCCGCTTGTTATTCATGTTTCGGAAACCGAAATCGAAGTCCGAACAAGCATAGAAAAACATGGAGTTACACCTGTCGGATTCCTTGCGAATCTTGATGTGTTATCGTCTAATCTTCTTGCCTGTCATTGTGTTGCACTGACAGATGAAGATATTTCTCTTTTACAGCGTTTTGATGTTAAAGTTTCCCATAACCCTGAAAGTAATATGAAACTTGCATCAGGTATTGCTCAGATACCAAAGCTTTTAAAAGCGGGAGTTTGTGTCGGGCTCGGAACAGATGGATGCTCAAGCAATAATGATCTGGATATTTTCCTGGAGATGGATACCGCAGCCAAGTTGCACAAGGTAAACACTTTTGACCCGACTGTTATGGCTGCAAATACTGTGCTTAAGATGTGCACTATTGACGGAGCAAAGTCGCTTGGGCTTGATGATACAATCGGCTCTCTTGAGCCCGGCAAAAGGGCGGATATTATAATTATTGATACACACAAGCCTCATCTTACGCCGATGTATAACCCGATTTCTCATCTTGTTTATGCAGTTAAAGGGAGCGATGTTGCAACTTCTATTATAAACGGAAAAATAGTCATGGAAAACGGCAGGCTTTTAACATTGAAGGTCGAGGATATAATTGAGGATGTTAAGATTATTGCGGAAGAAATAAGAGGTGCAAAACTTGGGTAAACCCGTTAAATTATGAAAAAGCTGATTTCCGCAATACAATTTTTGACCATTTTGCCTGTCGGAAAGACAAGCACATTTGACGCCAAAGGAATGATCCCATTTTTTCCTGTAGTGGGTATTATTCTGGGACTGATGGTTGCAATTTTTGACAGGCTGGCTTTAATGCTGTGGCCGGAGCAGGTTGTTGCGGTTCTAAATGTTATATTTCTTGTTGTTTTAACCGGTTCATTTCACCTGGATGGTTTGGGTGATACAGCAGATGGCCTATTTGGACACAGACATAGAGAAAAAGCACTTGCCATCATGAAAGACAGCAGAGTCGGAGTAATGGGAGTTGTTGCAATTGTCTGCGGATTAGCCATTAAATGGGGCGGCATTGTTGGGCTTGATGTTCACCGAAGTCTTTTGCTTTTAATTATACCGTCCTATGCAAGAGGAAGTATTTTATTTGGCATAAAATTTCTTGAATACGGAAGGCCCGACGGTGGCACAGGTCATGCTTTTTTCGGCAAAACTCTGAAGCTTTCCGCTTTTTGGGGGTTACTTATTCCCTTATCCATTTCGATTTTTCTCGGATGGACAGGGTTGTGGCTCAACTTTGTTTTTGTCATTATAACTGTATCCATTTTGTTTTATTACAACAGACGTATTGGATGTATTACCGGTGATATGATGGGCGCTATGATTGAGGTTTTAGAATCAGCTTTATTTTTACTGGTTTTAACCCCTAACCCCTGAACCCTAAACCCCTGACCCCTGACCCCTGAACCCTATTATGTATCCATTTCTTTCAAAATCATATAAAAATGCATATCCATTCAGGCTAAGTACTACATCATATATTTATCCTGACCATATTATTCCAAATGTAAAAATGCTGGCCCCTTATCTTGATGAAATTGAGCTTTTATTATTTGAAAGCAATATTAACAGTTTGCCGACAATGCAGCAAATAAAGGAACTATCAATACTGGCGGAACAATTTGATCTGACATATAATATTCATCTGCCAACTGACATATCTATAAGCAACAGCAATGCTTCTGTTAGGAGAATTGCAATAGATACATTGAAAAAAATAATCAACGATACCTCTTATTTATCTCCCTCCACCTATACTCTGCATATTTCATATGATGAGGATTTGCAAGACAGAAAAAGTGTGAACAGATGGCAGGAGCTTATCTATAAAAGCGTTGACGAACTGCTTGACAATGGAATACAACAAAGCCATGCGATTTCAATTGAAACTCTGGCATATCCTTTTGAGTGGATTGAAGAAATAATAAAAGCCTTTAAACTTTCAGTTTGTATTGATATCGGACACCTTATAATCAATGGATTTGATGTAAAAAAAGTGTTTGATAAACATTTAAACAATACTTCAATAATACATCTACATGGTGTTGAAAATAAAAAAGATCATGTTTCATTAAACAGACTTCCGTTAGGGCACATAGACCGAATTATCGGGATATTAAAAACATATTATGGCGTTGTATCTTTGGAGGTTTTTTCTTTTGAAAATTTAAGTACGTCTTTAACGTTTCTGGAAAAACACTGGAAGTAGGAAGCATTGAGTATCAGGAGGAACAGCCATGGACAACACGCTGTACAACGTCATCTACCAGGGAAAAGTCCTTCAAGGTTTCGAATTCGAGAGTGCTAAACAGAACCTCATCAAAATGTTTTCGCGGAAAGAGGCCCCACCAACGCGCGAAAAGCCGGTAGAAAGAAAAACGGATGCTCCGACACCTGCGTCCGGAATTAAACCGCCATCCGGAATCCCGTTCGAATTTCTGGGCACCGGATCAGAGTACTTCAAAATCTGGCTCGTGAATATCATCCTGTCCATCATTACCCTGGGAATTTATTCTCCCTGGGCCAAGGTTCGACGAAAGCAGTATTTCTACGGCAACACCCACTTGCAAGGAGCCGGCTTCGAATATCTCGCTGATCCTGTAAAGATACTCAAGGGCCGCGCCATAGTTGTCTGCCTTCTTATAGTTCAGTCCATTGCATCCAACCTGGTCCCAATTATCGGGGGCATTATAGGCCTGGCGATCGTAGTGATCTTTCCCTGGGTGGTGGTACGCTCCCTGGCCTTCAACGCCCGCAACAGTGCCATAAGAAACATCCGGTTCGATTTTGACGGGAAGGTAGGAGAAGCCGCCAAGGTGTATGTCTTGTGGCCGATATTGGCTGTGCTCACCCTTGGGATTCTTTCCCCGTACGTTTATTTCCGCCAAAAAAAATTTATTGTTGAAAACAGCAGCTACGGTACAACGGAATTTACTTTTACTGCCACAGCAAGGGAATACTACGGGCTCTCTTTCAGCGCCCTCATTCCGATTGTCATAGGCATCGTCGTCATTAGCGCATCTGTCTTCTTTTTCCCGCCCGCTGCCTTTCTGGCAGGACTGGTTTTGTACCTGTATTTCTTCGCCTTTTTCTCGGTAAAGACCACCAATCTTCTCTATAACTCCAGCCGGCTCGCCATTCACCGGATGGAATCGACCATGAAGATCAAGGAATACCTTCTCCTTGTTGTAACCAATTCGGTTGCCACAGCATTAACGCTGGGTCTGTTTCATCCCTGGGCAAAAGTACGGACGTTGCGTTACAAACTCGAACATCTTACTATGGTTGCATCGGGCGATCTGGACAGTTTTATCGCCAAAGAGCAGAAACAGGCCAGCGCTGTGGGTGAAGAAATGGGTGATTTTCTTGATTTCGATTTCGGCTTATGATCTCTATAACAGGTAAGTGGTACGATAGCAGAACTTCGGCCCAGGTTGGCGCCATATGCCGCATTTACGATGATGGCGCCGTCAGGGTTGAGCGGCTGGAGAATGGCGAATCCCTTGTGTTGCTGCCCCTGCACGACATCAAAGCTTCCACCCGATTGGCCGACACTTCCCGCCGCCTCTACTTTCCCTCCGGAGAAAAATTCGAAACCAAAGACAACGATGCTGTGGACCGTGTGATGAACAGGTTTAAGCACCGTTCCCTGCCGGCAATCGTCTACCGGCTGGAGAGCCGCAAACGCTACATCGTACTCGCTCTGGCAAGCCTGCTCCTTTTCATGTGGGGAAGTATGAAATACGGGGTGCCGGCAGCCGCCAGGCTGATCGCCTTTCGGCTTCCCCCATCTATCCACGATATAGCCGGCCGACATACGCTTGATATTCTGGACCGGGCAGTGTTCCGTCCTTCAGAACTGGATAAGGCCACCAGAACCCGCCTGATGGAACACTTTCGGCCGGTTATGGAGGATCACCCTGCTAACAAGCTGGAAATCATATTCCGAAAGGGCGGCCGCATAGGCCCCAATGCCTTCGCCCTTCCTGGCGGGGTCATTATCTTTTCGGACGAAATAGTGCGATTGGCCGAACATGACGATGAACTGCTGGCCGTACTGACCCATGAAGTCGGTCATATTGTTCACCGTCACGCCATGCGCAGAGCAATCCAAGACTCGCTTTTGGGCTTTGCCCTATTGGCAATCACTGGCGACGTTTCCGGCTCATCAGAGCTGTTTTTAGGGCTGCCGGTCTTACTGACAGAATTGGCCTATTCCAGGCAATTCGAACGCGAGGCAGACCGTTATGCCATAGACTGTCTTTGTTCCCTCGGGACATCGCCCATCCATTTCGCCAGGCTCATGCGCCGTATTGATCAGAAAATGGTGTCAAAATCCAAAGGATCCGGCAAGAAATGGTTGAACTACCTGTCAACCCATCCCATGACTGAAGAGCGCCTCCGGAATTTCGAACAGAAGAAACGGCTATCAAGGCGGTACACCTTGTAATCTCAAGAAGTTACAGCAGGGTGGGCAACGCCCACCCTGCAAATTGTCCCGCTTCAAGTTGGTAGCCGAAAAAATATCGGAAGGTTTTTTGGCGCAAACAGGCAAAGAAAACGCTACGGAAGAACGAAGAAAAATTCCGTGGAGAGTGACAGAAAGATGTGTCTAAAGGCAGGCATGGATGATTATTTGACCAAGCCGATTCAGACGGGCAAATTTGGAGAGGCAATAGTCCTGTTGCGGCCATTTTCTTTGGCCTGGTATAGAGAAGCATCTGCCGCTTCGATCAGCTCAAGAGGCGACATTTTTTGATCAGCCGAAACAGTTGCTACACCCAAACTGAGACTGACATGCTCAGCGACATCCGAACCGGCGTGTTGGATATTTAATGCAGCCACTGTACGGCGCACCTCTTCGGCGATGTGTATCGCACTTTCCATGTCGGTTCCAGGAAGAATCATTGCAAACTCCTCGCCTCCATAGCGGGCGGCACAATCGGAGGCCCTTTTCAAAACCCTCTCAAGGGCTTTGGCCACTCGCTGCAGGCAGGCATCGCCAGCGACATGTCCGTATCGGTCATTGTACTTTTTAAAAAAATCAATGTCCATCAATACCAGAGAAAGAAACGATCCGTCTCTTGCCGCTCTGCGGATCTCTTTTTCAAGTGTGACATCAAAGCAACGGCGGTTGGAAATTTCAGTGAGACCATCCAGCAAAGCTATGCGATCAAGAAGATCGGTTTTGAGTTTCAATTGAATGTGCGTTCTGATCCGAGCCTTGACAATGACCGGTTTAAACGGCTTGGTGATGTAGTCCACTGCACCCAGTTCAAATCCTTTGGCCTCGTCATCAGAGGCGTCCATGGCTGTGACGAAAATAACCGGGATGTGCATGGTCCGGCTGTCGGCTTTCAGCCTTTTACACACTTCATATCCATCAATGCCGGGCATCATGATGTCCAGCAAAATCAGGTCCGGCGGATTGGGTCCCTGGGCGGCCTTCAGAGCCTGGTCGCCGGTTTTGGCCGCCATGATCTTGTGATCTTCCCGCAAAAAATCGGTCAGCACTTTGATATTGTAACGTTCATCATCTACGATCAGGATGCGACTGGCTTCATTCATGTTTTGCTTCTCCTGAAGTGCGTCCAAAAGGGGGGTCATTTTTTCTATACGAATGGGTTGGGCGCTTTTGTTTTTCGTATCAATGGATGCCTGTGGTTTCATCTTTCTTTGCAGATCTTCGATAACCCACCGCAAATCTCGGGCCAGATTTTCTATCAACGGTTCAAAGACTCGGGATTTGCCCTCCTTTAGCTCGGTTTCTACTTTTTTGGCGCTTTCATATAGTGCCATGGCACCAATCCCTCCTGCAACGCCCTTAAGGGTATGCGCTGTACGGTGGGCTAACTTGATGTCGTTTCGTACAAGTGCATCGACGATGGCCTGGTGGTCTTTGCCGTGATCCTTGACAAAATCCTTGAGAAGATCGCTGTAAAGCGTTTGATTCCCCCCGGTTCTCCGCAGGCCGATCTCAATATCAATGCCGTCCAGGCACTCGGGCAGCGCCGTCTTTTCCGCCGTGCTCTCTTCCGGTGGAGTCATGGGCGACACCGACTCTCGCTCACCCGCCGGTATCCATTTAACCAGAGTTTCAAACAGAATCTTTGGCTCAATGGGTTTGGCCACATGATCACTCATGCCCGCATCAAGGCATTTTTCACGGTCCCCGGCCATGGCATTGGCGGTCATGGCAATGATAGGCGGTTGTGTTTCGGATGCATTTCCGAGGATGGTTCGGGTGGCTTCGAAGCCATCCATTTCAGGCATTTGGATATCCATCAGTATGGCGTCAAAAACAGTAGTTTCGGCCAAATTGACGGCCTCTTTACCATTGTTGGCGATGGTCACCCGCAATCCCGCTTGAGTTAAAAGATGCTGTGCCGTCATTTGATTGATCTTGTTGTCTTCCACCAGAAGTATTTGCGCCCCTTTGATGCCTTCCAGCGTCTTGATTTTCCATTGATCCGCTGATTTGCCGGCTTTGCGAAATCTCCCTTTGTCGCTGAGTACACCCACAATCGTATCCAAAAGGGTGGAAGGGATTACCGGCTTATTGAGAAAGTTTTCTATCCCCACTTCCTCGGCCTGTTGCATCACCTCATCTTTGCCATAGGCTGTTACCATAATGAGGGTGGTTATATTTGCCAGTTGAGATGACTTTTTTATCCGTTGCGCAGCCTCAATGCCATTCATGCCGGGCATGATGTTATCCATAAGCACAAGACGGTAGGGGTCATCGGCTGGCGCTTTTTCAAGTGCTTCCAGAGCCGCTTTGCCTGAATCGACGCAAGTCACCCTGAATGAGAAGGAGCTGAGGGTCGCTGCAAACATTTCCCTCGCACTGGCGACATCATCCACCACCAGTACTTTCAGTTGATCCAAATCTACAGGAAAGTCTGCTGCCGCTTTCTCTTCTATTCTATCTGTCCGGCCGAACACAACGTTGAAAATAAAACTACTTCCTTTTTCCGGCTCGCTTTCAACCCGTATCCGGCCTTCCATCTGTTGGACCAGGTGTTTGGAGATCGTCAGGCCCAGCCCGGCACCTCCGAATTTACGAGTGGTGGAACCATCCGCCTGGCTGAAGGATTGAAAGAGCCTGGTTATTTGATCGGGTGTCATCCCGATCCCGGTATCTCTGACCACCACCTCAAGCTCCACCGTTTTTTCGGTCATGCGAATCAGCCGGATACGGACTACGATTTCGCCGGATTCAGTAAATTTCACTGAGTTGCCAGTGAGGTTCAGCAGAATCTGGCCAAACCGCAAAGGATCTCCCATCAACTGCTGCGGTGTTTCCGGAGCAATATCAAACAAAATCTCAAGCCCTTTTTCGTGGGCATTCATGGAAACCATGTTGCTGAGGTTGCTTAGCACATCATCCAACCGAAAGGGCACCGACTCAAGCTTCAGTTTGCCGGTCTCGATTTTGGAAAAATCCAGGATGTCGTTAATGATGCTCAATAGCAACCAGGCTGATTGGTGGACATTTTTGACGTAATTACGCTGATGAGGGTTTAATTCCGTACCCAGACAAAGATGAGACATGCCGATAATGGCGTTCATAGGGGTGAGGATCTCATGACTCATGTTAGCCAGAAATTCGCTCTTGGCTTTATTGGCAATCTCCGCCTCTGTTTTTGCAGCCTGCAATAACTGGCCGGTATGTTTGAGTTCTTCGATTGCTTTCTTGAGGTCTGCTGTACGCTCTCTAACTCTTTTTTCCAATTTATCGTGGGCTTCTTGAAGTTTCGCTTCTGCTATGTCGCGTTCCCGGGTTCTGTTTTTAAGTCCACGATCCGCCCAGACAAGCCCGCTAAAACCGAGCAACCACAATAAACCCAATGAAAAAGCATATGCCATGGTTTGTCGATGCTGATTGGTTAGATACGGTGCCATCGGTACAGAAACACTAACTCCTCCCCTGATATCTCCCACCTTGTATCCCTGATGTCCGTGACACTTCAGACAATCCTTTTTCGCAATCATCGGGGCCATATAGCGGAAATATGACTTTCCATCTATTTCCGTAAATTTAGAAATCTCTTTTGCACCTTTCTCAAATTTCTGAAGAGCAGATTTTTCCCATTCATCCGGTGCCGTCTCCGGTCTGAAATATTTAAGACTTGTGATGTGGCTGCGAACACCACAAAAGCTTTCGTATCTTTCCATGGTCTGGCGCAGCATGTATGCCGGATTCATCAATGTTAGAGCCTTCCCTGCAGGCGTTTTAATATCCCGGTCTTTAACATGACTTAGATATGGATTTGGAGGCGTCTCCTCAGTAATGGGTACATATACACCACCATGCGTTGAGGACCAAAACCTCAATGACTGATCTTTGCTAAAATTCGCAAGTGCCTCATTTTTAACCATTTCCTGCTGGTTATGCTGTATATGAAAGATACCGACTAACAAGAGACAAACAACAACAATGCTCCATGGTATTACGATATACCAGGAGTAAGTTTCCAATAAAGAAGATTTCAAATTTTTTCTTGGAATCATAACTCAACCTCTTTAGGAACGTGGACGAATTAACTTCCGCAAGTAGGCGCACAGATTTAGGTCAGGTTTGTTCGATCTAAAATTACAAAAGTCGAAGGAATAGCGAGCTATTTCAAGATTTTTGTGATTTTAGATCGGGCAAAAATGGCCTGATGCTGTGATGCATAGTTGCGGAAGTTATTTCGTCCACGTTCCTTAGTGAAAATTGAATATTTGTGGAAGTAGCTTCGCTCCATCATTAGTATTCTTCAATCTTCAATGTCCCTGTTCCTTAACCTTGCTTTCATTGTTGATATATTATGCCAACAAGATAAAACTGTCAATTACCTTTAATGTTACATAAAAAATGAGTTTGCAAATTTTTGATCAATTAGTTATTATTAATTTATTTTACTTTAACCTACACACATGTGCCCTCTAACCGTAAGAAATATTGTTAATTATCAACAAAGCTTACGACAGGAACAGCTATCCTTAACCTGGAGACGAAAAATGGAAAAACCTTTTCCCATAGACGAACTCATCGACCTTGACGAACTCCAGTCGATCCAGGATAGCTTCGCAAGAGCCCTTGGAATTTCTTCTGTGATATTTTCGGATAGAGGCGAAACTCTGACAAGATTTACCAATCCAACTGGTTTTTGCTCCTTGATCCAATCGACAAAGAAGGGCAAAGAGCGCTGCTTCCAGTCGTTTATGAAGATGAGTAAGAATGCGCTTGAGTCAGAAGAACCGGAAATATACTACTGCTTTGTAGATGGCGGACATTTTGTTGCACCGATCATGATCAATGGCGAGCACAAAGGAACGATGTTTGCCGGTCAGTTCATACCCGAGAAGTTTTCTTACAAGCAACTCCATGATTTCAAAGAGATAGCGCATGAGATTGACCTGGATCCGGGACTGCTCGTAAAAGAAGCAGAGAAAATGCGTGTGGTCGGAGAGGATGTGATCCGGAACTATTCAAGTCTGTTGTTTAAAATCGTAAAGACCATTGCAAGAAGAGGGGCTCAGGCAGCAGAACTGATCAGGGCAAAGGATGCGCTTCAGAGAGCGCACGACGGACTGGAAAAACGCGTGCAGGAACGTACCGCTGAACTGGCAGAAGCGAACAAAGGACTGGAGCAGGAAGTTGCGGACCGCAAAGTCGCTCAGAAGGAACTATCCATGGCCAATAAAAATCTTCAGAATGTGGTTAATCGTGCTAACCAATTTGCGGTGGAGGCCAAGGCAGCCAATACAGCCAAAAGTGATTTTCTGGCCAACATGAGCCATGAGATCCGGACACCTATGAACGGCGTTATAGGCATGACAGATCTGCTGCTTGATACGGCATTGACTTCGGAGCAGTTCGAATATGCAAAGACCATTAAAAATAGTGGTGATTCACTGCTGGCGATCATCAACGATATCCTTGATTTTTCCAAGATAGAGGCCGGGAAGTTTGAATTGGAAACGCTTGATTTTGATCTTCGCATGACTCTTGAAGACATGACCGATGTACTGGCGATGCGCGCATATGAAAAAGGTCTGGAGATGACCTGCCTGATAGAACCGGAAGTCCCTGCGTTGTTGCAAGGAGATCCTGGGCGGCTCCGACAGATAATAACCAACCTGATCGGAAATGCGATTAAATTCACGGCACAAGGCGAGGTGGCCCTGTACGTGACCCTTGATAATGAGGATAACGGCATGGTCATGATCCGTTTTGCTGTGAAAGACACAGGCTGCGGGATACCCGTGGACAAACTTGATATTTTGTTTGATGCCTTTACCCAAGCGGATTCCACTACTACACGCAAATTCGGCGGAACCGGTCTGGGTCTGACTATTTCAAAACAGCTTTGTAAAATGATGGGGGGACAGATCGGCGTGGAAAGCAAAAAGGGCAAGGGCGCCACGTTCTGGTTTACGGCCTGTTTGAATAAGCAACTCCCTGGCCGGAAAATGGAGATTACAACACTGGATGATGTTTCGCTTAAGGGGTTGCGTATTCTTGCCGTGGACGACAATGAGACAAACCGCAGGGTGCTCGCAGACCTGCTTTCGTCTTGGGAATGCCGGCATGAAGAGGTTGATGGTTTCGCTACTGCGCTGGACAGGCTTAGGTCAGCCGCAGCATCAAGAGATCCGTTCCGCATTGCCATTCTTGATATGTTTATGCCGGAAATGGACGGAGAGACTCTGGGCAGAATGATCAAAAATAATCCGGCCCTGCGTGATACTGTGCTGGTGATGATGACCTCGGTCGGCACGCAAGGCGACGCCGGACGGTTCGAGAAGGCTGGATTTGCCGTATATCTGACCAAGCCGGTAAAACAGTCCCGACTCTTTAACTGCCTCATAACGGCGATCGGCCGTAAGCCCTCGGACCAAACCTCACCGGACACAATTATCACTCAACACACAGTTGCAGAAAAAAGCAAGCAAAAGACCCACATTCTGCTGGCCGAAGATAACATCGTTAACCAGAAAGTCGCGTTGAAAGTTCTCGAAAAGCTCGGTTATCACGCAGATGTGGCTGTCAATGGCGCAGAAGTACTCAAAGCACTTGAGACAATCCCTTACGACATAGTGCTTATGGATGTGCAAATGCCAAAGATGGACGGATTGGAAGCAACCAGAGAAATCAGAAGACGGGAGGAGCTCACAGCTCAATCGAAACATGTTCCGATCATTGCCATGACCGCCCACGCCATGGAGGGTGACAGAGAGATGTGTCTGAAGGCAGGCATGGATGATTATTTGACCAAGCCGATCCAGCCGGGCAAACTTAGAGAGACGATAGCCCAATGGATTCCGGACGATGCTGCTGCCTGGCAGGATCGAATCGAAGATAAAAGGAGTTTAAGAAGTTGAAGAAAGCGATGATAAAGGAAACCATATAATGAAAATCTTGATTGCTGAAGATGATATAACCTCCCGAGCATTGCTTAAACATATGCTGGCCGAGTGGGGTTACGAGGTGGTTGTCACGAAGGACGGCAACGAGGCCTGGGAGGCGCTTCAGGCCGAAGACGCGCCAAAGCTTGCGATTCTTGACTGGATAATGCCCGGGCCGGATGGTGTTGAGGTTTGTCGTAAAGTGCGTCAATTGGATGTTTCCAATCCTACGTACATTATTCTTCTCACGAGTCGCAGCAACAAGAAGGACATTGTCGCCGGTCTTGAGGCAGGGGCGGACGACTATATCGGCAAACCGTATGAGACGGACGAACTGCACGTTCGGGTCAAGGTGGGAGAAAGGATTACGGAATTGCAGTCAGCCCTTGTAGAACAAGTCCATTCCCTTCAGGAAGCGTTGGTGCATGTCAGGACTCTCCAGGGCATCCTGCCTATCTGCATGCATTGTCACAAGATCCAGAATGACCAGCAGAGCTGGGAAAAGCTCGAAAAATACATTTCCGAACACTCGGATGCCCAATTCAGCCACGGCCTGTGTCCTGAATGCCTGAAAAAACATTATCCGGATTTTTCAACAAGGGCTACCAACTTAGGAACGTGGACGAAATAACTTCC
>JAJSZO010000021.1:0-6218 GCA_030262795.1 Deltaproteobacteria bacterium
CAAATCCCAAAAATATTGAAATAGCTCGCTATTCCTTCAACTTTTGTGATCTGAGATCAAACAAATTCGACCCAAATCTGTGCGCCTACTTGTGGAAGTTATTTCGTCCACATTCCTTAACAATACGATAAGATTTCTCGCTTCGCTCGAAATGACAGCTTTTGATAGTTTTCGCTCAAGCACTATCTATTAAAAAATATCAGATACCTTTGAAGAGGTCAAGAAGGATAAGGAACTCGTAAAAAATTAAAAAGAATTGACAGTGATTATTAAATTTGTTAGAATTTTTTTTGGTTGTTCATTTAGAAACAAGGGGCCGTTAGCTCAACCAGGCAGAGCACCTGACTCTTAATCAGTAGGTTGAAGGTTCGATTCCTTCACGGCCCACCATCAAAATCCACAGTCTCCGCATTTGAACGCATATCCTGGCGCAACCCTGAATGCAATGCTGGCGATCTCCTACTCTTATCATTTTTTACATCCTTTATTTTTTGAGTGAGATATAAAAACAATGAATGAAGAATCTTTTTTACAAAATACCGAGGAAGAATTGAACGGGATATTCCGTCCATTCCAGCAGGAGTTAAAACGCGGTCAACGCCTCGCTGATTTTTTAAAACAGTGTATCCGCTGTGCAACGCGAGATGATTTTCTTCAGTTAGACGAACTGCTTCGTACAAAAAAGGCTGAAAATGTAGAACAGGAAGAGGCATTAATTGACTGCAAACCTGTCTTTGACAGCTTGCGGGAATACACCAGGGAACAGGTGGAAAGATACCGGCTGCAATTTATCGAAGACTTTGGCCGGCTGGCAGAAGAAGCCGGACTGCCTGTTAAAATGGATTTTCCCCGCTTTAGCGTACTTGAAGGCATTGACGGAAAGATTGTTTTCAGCAAACGTATTACGACTATCAACAAGAAGACACTGAAATCCATTGATCCCCGTCGTATCGTCACTGCTGCCCTTCGTGTAAAAAAACAACTCTATGACCGGCCATTTGATCCTCAAAAATTTATTGACAGTCTCTACGAGACGTATGCCAAAATCAGCAAGATGGATAATATTTCACAGGGAAATCCGGTTCCCATTCTACGGTTTTATCTGGAATATGTGATTTCCCTGCAAAGTAAAACGTTTTTTACCAATATGGATAAGGCCAAATTCCGGGGCTACAGTCTGGAACAGTTTGGCGTGGATATATGGCGTTATTTCAAGGCCGGTATCGGCGGGGCTTCGAACGGCAAGAAGTTGAGCCTGGATCCGGGGCGTAATTATTTCCTCTGGCTTATTGACAGCAATGGCGAACCTCGGCAGATTTCCGGAATTTCATTTCTAAAGGATGAAACATGATACCTGTGGAAGAGATTGATCAGTTAGAACCATTTCAGGCCAGATCAATTATTGAAGAACTTCGAAAAGGGAGCGTGCCAGCCGACTATGTGCTTTTTTTTACTGTTGGCCGTGATAACTGGCTCACCTTTATTGAAGATGATCTAAAAAATTATATTGCCGAAGGCGGGGCCAAAGTCCGTTTTCTCAGTGGTGATTACGGTGACGGCAAAACTCATTTTATGTCAATAATTCGTCACCTTGCGCTGCAACAGGGGTTTGCCGTCTCTTTTGTCGTGTTGACACGAGAAGTGCCCATTCACAAATTCGAAGCTGTCTATCAATCTATTACGCGTCAGCTTCGCGGTCGTTTTGAAGGTATTGGAATTCGCAATCTCCTGAGCCAGTGGCTGGACAGCCTGGTTCAAAATGACAGCCCTTCTTCAATAGAGCAAATTGCTGATCTGGCTGAGATCTTACGCAATCTGCCGGGCATGAACGTAAATTTTGCCAATGCACTTGTGGCCCTGGCGCATAATCGTTTTTCGCCATTAATGGAAGAAGAACATAAAGAAGATCGCACTGCAAACAGGGAGATCATCTTCCACTGGTTTGAGGCAGGCAAAGCAACCAAACGGGAACTTAAGCCATTCGGAATTTTTGAAGTAGTGAACAAGGCCAACAGCAAGCAAATGCTGAATTCCCTGAATGCCTTTCTACGTTATATGGACTATAAAGGATTTATTCTGCTGTTAGATGAACTGGAGACGGTCATCGCTCAGTCCGCTTCAGTGCGCAATGCAGCTTACGAAAACGTGCGGCTGCTTATAGATAACACCGAACAGGCTGAGTATTTCCATATCTTTTTTTCCATCATCCCGGACGTATTGCTGTCTGAAAAGGGATTTAAATCCTACGATGCGTTATGGAGCCGTGTCCGGTCCATCGGCCAGCAGAAGCGTCTGAATTATCGCGGGGTTTTGATTGATCTGCATCGAACACCGTTGAAATCCGGCGAGTTGATCAATCTGGGGCGGTCATTGTGTCGTATTCACGAGATATCTTATCGTTGGAACGCCGCAGAGTCTGTGACAGGTCAGCTTCTTGAGGATATTTGTAAAAATCAGGAAAAGATGGGGCTTTTGAGCGAGGTACGGCTTTTCGTCAAACAGGTCATTCGAATTCTGGATATGGCTGAACAGGGCAAAGATCCGGCAGAAACACTTGATCTTACTGAGCATATCGTCTCCAGTCAGCAGGAAATGGAACAAGAGAAGATGGAACAACTTCAGCCCAGTTGGGATAAGTAACCAATGGATAAGGCCAATTTTGTCCAGTTGCTGGAAAGCGCCGGCAATTTCAAACTCAGACGGGCTGTGGAACGGTTGCGGGAGGGGCTTTTCGATCCCTTTGGTGTCAGGCTGTTAACTGCCAGTGAAACGCAATTAAACAGTATTTTTGACGGCGGCGTTAAAGCCCTGGAGAAAAATGAATCCACTCACCTTTGTGTCTGCGGCGCCTATGGCCAGGGCAAATCTCATAGCCTTACCTATATTCGTCAACTGGCTCTATCACAGGGTTTTGTTACCAGTCAGATCAACCTTGATCCCAGGGAAATTCCGTTTTATGACTTCCGGCAGGTTTACCAGGCTCTGGTAAGTCAAATTTCTTTTCCGGATAGCGAGTCATCCCTGGTAAAATGGTGGAAAAACCTGACCGGCAAACAAAAAATATCCTGGAAAAATAATAGCACCGGGCCACTGGACATTATCCCTGAATCTATGCCTCATTTTTTTAAAGCCGTTCTGGTAGCCATGGCGCAGGACAACATATTGCTTTCCAACCGGCAAAAAGAATTGAAAAAGCATACTACATTCCGGCCCCGCGAGTTTCCCTGGCTCCTGGCCAACGCCCTGAACGGAAACAGCCTGCCTGTGTTTCGTCTCCGTCATGCCATGAAGTACCGACAGGTTCCATTTTACAAAGACGCATCCTTAGTCTGCAAAGGATGGAAGCCATATTTTGAGGCAATCTGCGGTCTGTCAGCCATGTTTCAAAAAACAGGGTTTAAAGGCTGGGTTCTGCTGTTTGATGAAGGTGAATCCATTGCTCAACTACGCGTCAACGTACGCCGCAAAAGCTACACTATTTTGAATCAATTCTTTTCGCCAGCCTCTCCCCTGCCCGGCCTCTATCCCATTTTCGCCTTTACCAACGACTTTTTTACGCAGGTTCAGGAGGAAGACTACGACAAGGTATATCTTCGCAGTGAACAGGAATTCCCCTATTTTGAAGAAAATTACGCTGAGTCCTGGCGCCATTTGAATATCTATCGTCTGCACGATCTCTCAAGCAAAGAATGGGAAACCATGTCTGAAAAACTGATCCATTTCCACGCCAGGGCATATGACTGGAAACCGCCGGAAACCGAAATGCGGAAAGAGATAGCAACCATTCTGGCAGAAAAAGGTGATCGTGAAGCCCGGTTGAAAATAAAAGCCATGGTAAACCACCTGGATCTGGCCCATCAGAAAATAGTCCTATGCGGGTAAGCAAAAGCCAGCGCCCAAAATTCCAAAACTTTTAAGAGACAGCTCTTTAGCGCTTCACAAAAGTAATGTTATCCGGAAGTATATAATTACTTGTTCCAGGCGGCTGCGCCGCCTGGAATCGCGGTTCTGACTACGTCTATCACCGCGATTCGGCATGAAATACATACACTACAAACAACGGCAAATGAATGCCGCTCTTAGGAGCACAGATGAAGAAAAAATCATTTTCATTGTGTAGTTCTATCCTGCTTCTGTTTACTTTGTTTACCCTATCTTTAGGGGCAGAAACAACATCTGACCCCCTAATAATTGCTAACTCGGCAACATGGCCACCTTTTTCTTTTCTTGATGACAACGGTCAACCTCAAGGATTGTTGATTGATTTGTGGAATGAATGGGCAAGAAAGAATAATTATGATGTCGAATTTATGTTGGTGGATTGGAATGAAAGTCTTGAACTGATTCGTACAAAAGTGGCTGATATACATGCAGGACTATTTGAAACGGAAAATCGCAAATCCTATATGGTTTTTTCAGATGAACTCTTTCAACTGACAGCACGTATATTTATTTCCAACCAATTACGTGCAGACAGTGTCGAGGAACTTAAGAAGCTTAATCTTAAAGTTGGTGTTGTCAAAGGCAGTAAAGAAGAAGAATTTACTCGTTCTCATTTTCCGTACCTAAACTTGCGTTTATTTAATAATAATAAACAATTAGCGCAATCAGCAACTACTGGAAAAACTTCTGTATTTGTAGCAGATTATCCAACAGGAATGTATTATCTTCATCATTTCGGCATACCGGATAAGTTCAGAATACTGGCAACACTTTATAGCCAGTCTCTTCATTCTGCAGTGAAAAAAGGTAATACCGAATTACTGACAATAGTAAACAATGGATTTCTACAAATCAATAAGAATGAAAAAGAAAGAATATTACAAAAGTGGATTAGAAGCGAAGAAGTCTTACCATCTTGGCTAATGCCTGCTTTGACAATTGGAGTTATTTGTATTTCAATATTCGGACTATCTCTTTATATTTATTTTCTGAGCAAGCATAAAAGGGATTTAGAAATTCAAGTGGCAAATCGAACAACAGAATTAATAGGAAAAAATGTTGAGCTTGAAAAGGCAGTCAAGGAAATCAAACAATTGAGCGGTATGCTGCCTATTTGTGCATCCTGTAAAAAAATTCGAGATGACAAGGGATATTGGAAACAAATTGAAACATATATTAGTGAACATTCTGAAGCACAATTTAGCCATAGCATTTGTCCGGAATGTGCTCAGAAACTATATCCTGAGTTCTATACAAAAGTATAATTTATGCCGAACCAAGCGCTCCATCCAGGGCAAACGTACTTGGCTGGCGTTGGCCGTCGCTATGTCTTTTCTAATTGGTATTCTTTATTTCATCTCCGTTCCTTATAGTTTTACAGATATATAATAACCCTGAGCTCCTCGCTGCAAAAGTATAACCACGGATGTTTTGTGGCGGTATTTTACAATGGCCTCTTCAAAGTCTTTTAAATTTTTAACATTAATTTCATCTATCTGTCGAATTACATCCCCGGGCCTTGCTCCTGTTTGATATAAATAGGATTGGCGATAAATTTTTGTAATAATAACACCTTGCTTTGCTATTATTTTATAGGCAAAACGCTTTCCTGACGATATGTTTTCGGTTCTTATCCCCATAAGTTTATATGCCAGATCTCCAGCCAAATCTAATGGAAACACGGCAGCAGCAACCGAAACATTTAATGCCTTGCCATCTCGCCATAGATTAATTTTTATTGTATCTCCGGCAGAAAAGTCTTTTAAGGCTGTTTTGTAATCATTATTTGAGATAATTTTTCTGATTCCAATTGAAACAATTATATCACCCTCGTATATGCCCGCTTTGTGTGAAGGGCTGTTCTTTACAACTCCTTTAACCATAACCCCCTTGTTTCCAGGAACTTTTAGATATTGCGCAAGTTTTTTATCAAGGTTCTGGATTGTAAGACCTATCCATGGTTGTATTACCTCACCATATTGTATAAGATCAGATATAATTCTTTTTGCTTTATTTATAGGTATGGCGAAACCTATTCCCTGAGCTTTAGCATAGATAGCTGTATTTATTCCTATAAGCTCGCCGTTTATGTTGAGAAGCGGTCCTCCGCTGTTACCCGGATTTATTGAGGCATCAATCTGAATAAAGTCCTGAAAAATTCTGTCTTCTGTCCTGATACTGCGGTTTTTGGCGCTTATAACTCCGGTTGTGACAGTGTTGGAAAAACCAAACGGATTACCGATAGCAATAACTGTTTCGCCTATCATAATATCTTT
>JAJSZO010000021.1:6318-17588 GCA_030262795.1 Deltaproteobacteria bacterium
TTCTGTCCTGATACTGCGGTTTTTGGCGCTTATAACTCCGGTTGTGACAGTGTTGGAAAAACCAAACGGATTACCGATAGCAATAACTGTTTCGCCTATCATAATATCTTTGGAATCGCCCATTTCAATTGCAGGAAGAGGGTCATTTGAGGTTATTCGTAATACAGCAAGGTCGGAGTCCGGATCAGCGCCCACAATTGTGGCTGTGAACTCTCGTTCGTCTTTTAAGGTTACCATAATTCTTCCTGTTTTTGTAATTACGTGAGCATTGGTTAGAATAAAGCCTCTTTTTCCATCAATAATTACACCCGAACCAAGGCTGGCTTTTTTTTGTCGCCTTTCAGGTTCAGGGTCAAAAAAGTCCTTGAAAAAAGAGTCAAAAAAAGGATCTATACCAAACCCTGAAAAAGGATTAATTTGTTTGCGGATTTCGACTTCTGAACTTACATTAACTACAGCAGGACTTGCCCTGCGAACAGCTATTACAACCGCACTTTCACGTTTATTTTCAAAACAAAGGCAGTTGAATGGTGCAAAAAATACCACGCTGATTATAATAAAAAATAAGATCGTCGATTTAACAAGTTTTTTGTTGCTTTGAGCTGTCAGCTTTGTCATTTTTAGTTTTGATATCCTGTAAATTGTAAACCCCTGAACCCTGATTATATATCATGAACATTAAATCTATTCAAGAAGACTTTCTGCCGCTGATTGAGCGACCGAGTCGATACCTCGGCACGGAAATAAATAGTATAAAAAAAGATGCAAACGGAATTAAGCTCCAAATGGCCCTTGTTTTTCCGGATCTATACGAAATCGGCACATCTCATTTGGGGCTGAATATACTTTATTATATATTAAATAATCATGAAAAAATAGCCGCAGAAAGGGTCTTTGTTCCAGGCATAGATATGGAGGCTTATCTTAGATCATCCAATACCCCATTAATGTCTTTGGAATCTAAAAAACCTCTTAAAGAGTTTGATATTATCGGATTCAGCCTCCTTTATGAACTAAATTATACCAATGTTCTTAATATTCTGGATCTTGCGAGAATCCCGTTTTTTTCTTCACAAAGAGATGATTCACATCCTTTAATAATTGCAGGTGGTCCTTGTACTTGCAACCCGGAACCCGTTGCCGACTTTTTTGATGCTATTGTTATAGGAGACGGTGAAAATGTAATAATGGAAATGTCCCGTTCCTGGCTTAAATGGAAAGAGAATTGCCGTGGAGAAAAAGAGGCTCTTTATAAAATGTGGTCGGAGATACAGGGCCTTTATATACCTGCTTTTTTTGAGCCTAAATTTGACAAATCAGGTTTTCAAAGTCTTTTGCCCAGGTTTTCGAAATACCGGAGAATTAAGAGAGTCATAGTAAATGATCTTGATAAAGCACCTTTTCCCGATGCCCCGATTTTGCCCTATGGCAAGCCCGTGCACGATCGCCTTCGCATTGAAGTATCCAGAGGGTGTACAAGGGGTTGCAGGTTTTGTCAGGCAGGAATGATATATCGTCCGGTGCGGGAACGGTCCGTGGATACAATTTTATCTCTATCAAACAAGTCAATAACAGCGACCGGTTACGAGGATATCTCTTTATTATCATTAAGCGTTGGAGATTATATATGTATAAACCCTCTGATGGAACAGCTTATGACCTGGTGCGAGCCACGAAATATTTCCGTTTCATTTCCTTCTCTACGGGCAGGAACATTGACGCCGGAACTTATGCAACATATTAAACGAGTCAGAAAAACAGGTTTCACCATAGCTCCGGAAGCTGGCAGCCAAAGGCTTCGCGATGTTATTAATAAGAATATTAGCAAAAAAGATATCATTGATACAGTGAAAAATGCTTATGATTTTGGTTGGCAGGTTATAAAGCTTTATTTTATGGTTGGTCTTCCCACGGAGACAAGTGAAGATCTTAAAGCAATTGTGAATCTTGTAAAAGAACTTAGAAAAATTAATACCGGCAAGGGGCGGCGCAAAAATAAAATAAATGTCAGTGTTGGAACTTTTATTCCAAAACCTCACACCCCCTTTCAATGGGCACCACAAATTTCTTTATCTGAATCAAAGGCCAGGATTGGCTGGCTGCAAAACAATCTTAAAATGTCTGGTATTAATTTTAAATGGCAAAAACCGGAGATTAGTTTGCTTGAGGGACTTTGGGCGCGTGGCGACAGACGGCTTTCTCATTTACTAATTGCAGCACACAAGAAGGGATGTAAGTTAGACGGTTGGAGCGACCATTTTAGATATAGCTTGTGGCGGGACGCCATTTATGATGAGGGAGTGAATATGGATTTTTATACAAACAGGTTAAGAAATACAAACGAGCCGCTTCCGTGGGACCACATTGATATTGGTATTGCAAAAGATTATCTAATAGAAGAATGGAAAAAAGCAACAACGGGCGAGCTTACCCCTGACTGTCGTACTGGTAATTGTAATGCTTGCGGAGTATGCGATTTTAATATCATAGAACCAAAAGTATTTAAAATGTCTGCGGAGAAATCTGCATTTGATATTGGCAGAGAATTGTTAAATCCGGATAATATCAAGCCAATTATAAAAGGTACGTTATTAAAAACACTCAAAGTTTCTTTTTCAAAAATAGATCAGGCAAAATATTTTGGACACCTTGAACTTGTTAATATTATTTTGCGGGCGTTAAGGCGTGCAGATATACCAATTAAGTTTTCAGAAGGATTTCATCCCAAGCCGAAAATTTCTTTTGAAGATACTTTGCCTATAGGCCTGGAAAGTTTAAAAGAATATTTTTATCTAATTGTTCCTGAAAATTTTAAATCGCAGTCAATAATAGAAAGTTTAAATAAGCACCTTCCGGCAGGTATTACAGCTAACGATTGTCATGTTGCTTCCGCAAAACCTGTCCATAATAAAACATATAATTATATGGTTACAATAAAAGAAGAATTTTTTGATAACAAAAAGCTGGATTTTTTTTTACAAAGCCCGGAGTTCGTCATTTCTCGTATTGACCGAAAAGGGAGGTTGAAAAAGATAAATTTAAAGGATCTAATTTTAGAAATTGAGTTGCTTAATCAATACAAATTAAAGATGACACTTAGGGCTGAATCAGGGAAAACCGTTAGACCCTTAGAGGTAATTAAAGAAATTTTCGGACTGATTGATGAAAAAGCAAGGAAAGCCAGGTTTATAAAAACACTGTAAGGAACGAGGTTTAAAAAACTTTTCCGTTATTGCGCACAGATTTGGGTCGAATTTGTTTCATGTGGAACACTTTGATATTTTTGTAGTTCTCAAAAAATAGCAGTTAAAAGCAGTTAAAATTTGATTGATTTTGTATCTTGACAATATAAAAACATTATGTTTTTGTTTAAAACTTTATGTATTTGAGATAAAGCTATTAAAAATAGATTTTGAGATTATACCAGAAGTCTTAAAGGATTGAATTATGAAAAGAACTTATCAGCCAAGCAGAATTAAACGAGCTAGAACTCATGGATTCTTGAAAAGAATGTCAACAAAACAGGGAAGACGCATTATTAACAAACGGAGATCGAAAGGAAGAAAGCAATTAACTGTTTAAAAACAGGTCGTTAAAGTCCCACTTTGAAGGGGAATTAAGGGGGATGTAATTTTGTGGTAATACTTCTAAACAACACCCCTATGCCCGGGAATAAATTGGGATTAAAGTAGCGCTCCTTCTGCCGGATTTTTCTGACAGGATTAACGGGATTTACATGATTTCTTTATTTTTTATATCCTGATCATCCTGTACATCCTGTCAAAAAAAGAAAATTCCTATACTAATTAAATTAATTGATTTGAGTGTAACCTAAGCATTCGGCATTTGAGCTTTTGACTTTGGCATTAAAGAGGATAAATATTTTTTGCGCTTTTTCACATTTACAAGAGCTGATAGAATTTTAAAACATTCCGATTTTCTTAGAATATCAAGAGGTGGAATCAAACGTCAGAACGGATATTTTATTGTTCTATTCTGTCAGACCAGGTTTAAGGGAACACGATTGGGTGTTACTGTATCCAAAAAAGTTGGGAACGCTGTAGAACGTAACAGGATCAAACGTATTCTTCGTGGATATTTTCGGTTAAACAGGCATAACATAACGGATTTTTGGGATATTAATATAATTGCAAAGAAAGAGGCTGCAGGACTGACTTCAGATCAGGTGTTATTATCTCTTCAAAAAATTTTTGATAAAATACCAGTTAGTCATGATTAAAAATTGTTTTTTAATATTTATCAAGCTGTATCAATGCACACTGTCTCCTGTTTTGGGCCCTTCTTGCCGTTTTTATCCTTCTTGCTCTAATTATGCATATGAGGCTATTTTGCGTTATGGTCCACTTAAAGGATTAATCTTTGCCTTAAAGCGCATTGTTCGATGTCATCCTTTTAACGAGGGAGGAATTGATCCCGTTCCTTAACAAGCAAACTATAAGCAGCCCATAGATAAACGCTACTTACTTTCACAGCCTGGCCCCCCTTTTTTGTTGGTCTTGCCTCATAAAAAAAGTATGCCTCTGTAAACTTATTCGGTCCTTTATCCCTTAAAGCTTTTGATAAATGTAGCTGTTTACGAATTCAAAGTTTAGGACAGTGAACGAATTAACTTCCACAAGCAGGCGCATAGATTTGGGTCAAAATGGAATAGCGGGCTATTTTGATATTGTTATGAACGGATAATTGTGACGAATATAGATGTATTTCAGGATGTTAACTTTTTTCTTTTCTTTCGAAAAGGATTGTAATATTTATGGGAGATGGGTATGGAACAGTCTCGAATATTTGCAGCTATAGCTCTTTCATTTGCAGTATTTTTATTATGGGAATTTTTCTTTGTAGATAAAGTAGATAAACAAGTCGTCGAAAAACCGGAGCAAAGCTTACAAACACAAACCAACTCTAAAGAAGAACCATATCTAAAAGAAATAAATACGGAATCCCTCCATAGTACCCCATTAATTAAAAAAGATGATTTGAAGACAATTAAACCTCCACGAGTTATCAGGATTAATACACCTTTATATTCTGCAGTTATTTCAGAAAAAGGAGCTGTAGTTAAAAGTTTTGTTTTAAATAATTACAAAGAAAGCATGAAACCTGACTCACCTTTGCTCGAAATGATATCACCGGAGCTCAATAATGGAACTATAAAAATCGGCCTGGCTGGAAACAGCATTCCGGAACTGAATGATGCGTTTTTTATGACGGATGTTGAACATGACACTATTGAGATAAACGATTATTCAAGAGAATTATCGTTTTTTTGGAAATCTTCCAATGGAATAGTAATAGAAAAAAAGTTTCTTTTTTCACCTGAAACTTACATGGTTGGATGTAATGTTATAATTAAAAACGGCTCAAACCAAACCATTCGGGATAATCTGATTCTATCTTTATTTAAGGTCTATGCTGAAGAGAGCGGCGGTTATGGTTTCGAGGGCCCGAGCGCTTTAATAAACAATAGTCTTGAGCAGGTAAAGATAAAGGATATTAAAGATAAAAATATATATAATGGTGAATTGAAATGGATAGTCGTGCAGGATCGATATTTTATGTCCTGTATTATACCTGAAAGGGCTGCAGATGCGAGCATGCGTCTGTTCCTTCAAGACAATACTGTACTGGAAAATCAGTTTGTACAACCGGAGAGCGTTATATCTCCGGGCACACAGCGTGTTTTTGGGTTTCATCTGTTTATGGGGCCAAGGAGTACGAAAGTGCTGAGTAAGATTGGTTATGATCTGGATAAATCTATAAATTTCGGCATGTTTGATTTTCTGGCTAAACCATGCCTCTGGCTTATGAATTTTTTATATGATCATTTCATTGCAAATTTCGGCATAGCTATTATTATTTTAACAACACTTATCAAGCTCGTCATGTGGCCTCTTGGAACAAAGAGCTATAAATCAATGAACGAAATGAAGAAAATTCAACCTCTGGTAATGGAGCTGAGAGAAAAACATAAGACTGACAAGACAAAAATGAATGAGGCAACCATGGCCTTATATAAAACATATAAGGTAAATCCGGTGGGAGGGTGCCTTCCAATGATTTTGCAAATTCCTGTCTTCTTTGCCCTGTATCGGATGTTGTATGAAGCAATAGAATTGAGACACGCCCCTTTTTTTGGATGGATTACTGACTTGTCGGCACCTGATCGCCTTTTCGACTTTGGCTTTGCTATTCCTTTTATGCAGCCGCCATATGGTATTCCTGTGTTGACAATTATTATGGGAGCAACGATGTTTTTACAGCAGAAAATTTCACCCGCAATGGGAGATCCCTCACAGGCCAAAATAATGCAGTTGATGCCACTTGTTTTTACTGTGATTTTTATAAATTTTTCTTCGGGACTGGTTTTATACTGGCTTGTAAACAACGTTCTTTCTATCTCACAACAATATTATACTACCAATAAATAAGAACGTGGAATGGAGGTAAGTTAATGTCGCCTCGTTTGGAATTTGAAGGCAAAAATGTTGAAAAGGCATCCCAAAAAGCTTGTGAAGAATTGAAAGTTCCAAAAGAAAAACTTAAGTACGATGTTATTTCTTATGGAGCCACTGGCATTTTTGGTTTGGTTGGTATTAAGAAGGCAAAAATTAGTGTTATATTACCTAATTCAACACCTGGGGATAATGCCAAAAATAAGGATCTTGAACATAAGAAAGAGCTCGAACATAAGAAGGAGCTTGAACATAATGATGAACCAAAGAAATATGTCACAGAAGTAGTTGAAGATTCAACAGAACAAAAACCGCTTGAGGGTAAGGCAATCGCCTCTATACCGGATGAGTCCGTTGCTTTGGGTAAAAATGTTCTTCAGCGAATAATTGATCTGATAACTATTGACGCAGAAATATCGGTTAAAAAAAACACAAGCCGAATTTTATTTTATATAAAAGGCGGCAATGTAGCGATTCTGATTGGTAAGCGGGGACAAACTCTTGAGGCCATGCAATATCTCGTTGAAAAAATTGTTAATAAACACAGCGAACAGAGAATTCGAATTCAGATAGATATTGAAGGTTATTTGGCGAAAAGACAAAATAACCTAAAAGGGCTTGCCGTAAGGCTTGCTGAAAAAGCGAAACTTAGCGGGAAACTCATTACAATAGGACAAATGAATGCTCATGACAGAAGAATAGTTCATCTTGCTTTAAGGGATGACAGCGGCGTCAGAACGCAGAGCGTGGGAGATGGTTTTTTAAAGAAATTGTTGATATTTCCCAAAAAGAAATATCCTCAGAAAAAAAATCATAAAAGTTTACCACAGAATGGCACGGAGGTTCAATAGAACAATTGCAAACGGGTTATTAAACAGCGATGCTTTCTACAACTCGTAGATACAGCCCGATTGCGCTATAGAATCAAAATGGCGGAAAGTGTCCCGCTTTAAGTTAGTAGCCCAAAATTTATAATATGAACGATTCAACTATAGCCGCAGTTGCAACGCCAACAGGTACCGGCGGCATTGGTATTATAAAGCTTTCCGGTCAAAATGCTTTGTCAATAGCCTCGCATATCTTTCGAAGATCACATTCTTCAATATCCAATTTTAAATCGCACCACCTTTATCATGGTTATATTGTTGATCCTGAAAACGGACGAGTTGTTGATGAAGTTTTACTTGCAGTTATGCTTGCTCCACGTTCATATACCAGAGAGGATGTTGTAGAAATACAGGCACATTCCGGTCCGGTTGTACTCAGATCTATTTTAGATTTAGTATTAAAATGCGGTGCAGTAATTGCCGGCCCCGGCGAATTTACAAAAAGAGCTTATATCAATGGCCGTATAGGCTTGACGCAGGCTGAGGCGGTTATAGATATAATAAATGCGAGGACAAATAAATCCTTAGAAATAGCAAACACCCTGATAAAGGGGGATTTGCAACTATGTATAGAGAGAATTAGTGATTATCTTTTTAATTTTCTTGTAGAAATAAACGCAGCCATTGATTTTCCGGAAGATGTTGAAGAAACTGTTAATGTCGATAGGATACCTGATTTTTTTCAAAACGATATTATTAATACAATAAAAGAACTTATTGAGCGATATGATAATGGACATATTCTTAGAGATGGAATAAAATTAGTTATTGTTGGAAAACCAAATGTAGGCAAGTCGAGTCTTATGAATTGTTTAATAAAGAAAGATCGCTCGATTGTTACTGACGTGCCCGGCACAACAAGGGATTTGATTGAGGAATCCTTTAGCTTGAGTGGCATGCCGGTTATTATAGCCGATACGGCAGGTATCCACGATACGGATGAGCCGGTTGAAATCATAGGAATAAACAAAGCTAAAAATTATATTGATTGCTCGGATCTAATTTTGTTTATTATTGATGGTAGCTCTATTTTAACTCATGAGGATTATAACGTTTTCGAAATGATCAACAAAAGGAATTCTATTCTTGTAATAAACAAGTCGGATTTGTTTTCAGACAGGCATAAAGTTAATACGCCGGATAGCTGGGAAGAAATGCCCAAGGTAGAAATTTCAGCTCTTTCTAATAAGGGGATTGACGTTCTTAAAGATTTAATTGTACAGATTTCACTTAGAAAAAACAGTTTTGACTTTCAGGATGCTATAGTTCCAAATTTGAGACATAAGTTGATACTTGATCAATGCATAGTCTCGCTTTATTCGGTCGTTGATGGGTTTGATCGTGGATCACCGCTTGATCTGATCGCTATTGACCTGAAGGAGGCAATTGATTTGCTATGTGAAATAACAGGGAGCTCAGCCAATAACGATGTTATAAATCAAATTTTCGGCAGATTCTGTATTGGAAAATAGTGTTTCACGTGAAACAATTTAATAAAAACTCGTTGCCGATTTGACGGAGGAGATGATTATGGATATAGATTTTACGTCTTTTTTTAAGCAGTACGAAGAAATTTTGGCGATGGCAGACAAGGTTTTTGAGCGTGTAAAAAATGAGAATTCAGAATGCGTCAAATGTAAAACAAAATGCTCGGATTGCTGTAACGCACTATTTGACCTTTATCTCATTGAGGCATTATATATAAACGATAAGTTTAATAAAAAATTTAAGGGTAGCGAAAGGGAACAGCTTATTGAGAGGTCAAACATAGCAGACCGAACAATATATAAGCTTAAAAGAAAAGCGTACAAAGAGCTTGAGTCCGGAAAAGATGAGAATGAAATTTTGTCTAAAATGGCAGAGGAGCGTGTAAGATGTCCTCTTCTTAATGATGATGACGAGTGCGCCTTTTATGAATACAGGCCAATAACTTGCAGGCTTTATGGAATACCGATAGCTATAGGCGGAGTCGGTCATACCTGCGGTCTCTCTGCTTTTACTAAGGGCAAACAGTATCCAACTGTTAATATGGAAAAAATACACGACAAGCTTTACGAAATATCTGTTGAATTGGTTAAAAAGATTAAGTCCAGAAACGTAAAACTGGCAGATGTTCTGGTTCCTTTATCCATGGCTCTTCTTACTATATACAATAAAGAGTATCTTGGAATTGGTGATATTAATAAGATCGACACAAAAGAAAAACAAGAAGGAGACTGAAATGACTAAAATATCACCTGAAGAAGAAGAAAAAAGAAAAAAAGCTATTCTCGAAAGCATGTCTCCGCGAAGACGGAAGCATATCCTGAAAAAGGGATATGACGAATGGAATCCTTTCCAGGAACCAAAAGATCCAATAGATATCAGGAAAGATAAAACAAAAAGAACTTCTCAAATGCTGATGAGAGAGTTTTTGCAGTTAAAAAATCAGGAAGCCTACAGCAATGCATATGGAAGTGGAGTGGTCGAAATTTGCCATGGAATTATCAATGATGATGATAAATATTGGGGAATGTATGAATTTTCATGCTGGTATCAGGATTTGTTGCAAAAGGAAGGGCATGGTAAATAATTTTCAAGAACGATTTCAATGGGTTTTGTATGAGAATACAGTTGAACAACACACAAAACCCATTGTATAAGAGTTGGTTAGGATTTAACCGTGTAAAGAAAAAGCGTCCCCACATACTTTCCATTTACCATCTTCCTTAATAAGATCAAATGTCTCATGAATTTCCCTGGAAGATTCTTTAGTAAAGAATGAACGTAATGGATGTTTTATTTCACAGGTAAATTTTATTTTTGCAGACTTGTCATCTTTGCTGACAGTATTAGTTTGGACGTGATAGAGAAAGTTTTTGGTATAAAACGGCCTGAATCCTTCAGCTTTGGCTTTAGCGGTAACGTTGTCGATATATTTATCAACTACATTAACACCGTCAACTATCAAGCTTTCCTGAGAGAGCTGGTCAGCCATTGAATTGTCGAGTCCAAAGTATGCCTTGGCAAATTTAACAACAGCCTTATTGGGTGTATCTTTATTCTCCGCAGAAACAAACATTACCTGTAGAAAGAATGCAATTACTATAATAAGAATCGCTCCAGGTATTATAGAGCTTTTATTGCTGTTAGCCATGTATTTTTCCTCCTTTAGAACTTTGATTAACAATATAAACTTTTTTAGGAACGTGAACGAAATAAAATTTTCAATACCATGAATTATATTAATAAACAAGTTTTTTAATTTTAAAAAATTATTGATTTTTCTGCATTGACAAATGAAATTGCAATGGCTATTCTATTAGATAAAAATCCGCACCAGAAGGTGCGCTAATTTAACTATGTACAATTTATGGGGGATATGATGCTTGAAGTTACAGATGCAGCTACAGTAAAAGTAGCTGACTATTTTAAAGGAAGAGATGTTTTACCTATCCGGATTTTTATGAATGAGGGTGGTTGAGGAGGACCTTCTTTATCAATGACTCTGGATGAGTCTAAGGATACAGATAAGTTATATACTGTAGAAAATTTTCAGTATATTGTTAATAAGGATTTTATGGAAAAGATTAAATCTATAAAAGTTGATTTTACGCCAATGGGATTTAAAGTTTCATCGGGAATTGATGTTGGCTCAGGGTGCTCAAGTTGCAGCACAGCAGGATCCTGCTGTTCCTGAAATATATCCGAACAAAAAAGGGCAATATCAATTTTTGATATTGCCCTTTTTTTGTCCATGCCACCCATTACCCGTCCCCGTTCCTTAATTTCATCGACTATAATCCAGGATAGCTTCACATAATCCTGGGATGGTAAAAGAATTTGCAATGATGTGGACGTCAAATCCAAGACTTTTCGCAGTATCAGCCGTTATGGGGCCAATGCAGGCAATAGTTATATCTTTCATCTG
>JAJSZO010000021.1:17688-19040 GCA_030262795.1 Deltaproteobacteria bacterium
CCACTTTTATTGTAGGACATTCCAAACACTCTGCCCCAAGATCTGAGAGCAGTTTAACCAGATCACTAGCCTGTTCCCTGGCTCGGGTTACTACAATTCTTTTTCCCATCAATGGACGATTTTCGAACCAGTTCATTTTCTTTCTTAACGTGACAACATCTCCAACAACAATGATAGCCGGTGGTTTAAGGCCGATACTTTTTACACGGTCGTTAATATTTTCAAGTGTTCCTGTAATAGAGAACTGTTTTGGCGTTGTACCCCATCGAACAAGGGCAACAGGTGTATCAGAAGGCATACCACAATTAATAAGCTGAGTTGTAATGTTGGGCAGGTTTTTAACTCCCATAAGAAAAACAATTGTTCCGATTCCTTTTGCCAGTGCCGACCAGTTGATATTAGATTCTTTTTTGGTTGGGTCTTCATGGCCGGTTACAAATGCAACTGTAGCCGTGAATTTTCTGTGAGTCAAAGGGATACCGGCATATGCGGGAGCAGCTATTGCAGAGGTGACGCCTGGAACCACTTCAAAAGCAATGCCTTTTTCTATAAGCGCCTCTGCTTCTTCACCTCCACGTCCAAATATAAAGGGATCTCCACCCTTAAGCCGGGTTACGATAAAACCCTTGTCAGCCTTGTCAACTATAAGGGAATTAATTTTATCCTGGGATAAAGTATGATCTCCGCCTTTTTTCCCGACATATATTATTTCAGCATCTTTTGGAGCGTAGTTTAAAAGAGTTGGCGAGGCGAGATAGTCATATATTAGAACATCAGCTTGTTTAATGCATTCTAATCCTTTTACCGTAATAAGCCCTGGATCGCCCGGGCCAGCGCCAATTAGATAGACTTTACCTTTTATAGTTTTCATTTATTTCTACTCTTATGTTTTCTAATATTGTTTTGGCACCCATTGCAAGAAGGCTATCAGCAAGTTCAATACCAATATTTTCAGATTGCTTAACATGGCCGGATAAAGTTTTCTTTAAAATGGTTTTTCCGTCAATATCAGCAACAAGTCCGCTCAGGGTAAAGATGTTTTTTTCAATTTCACCAAAGGCTGCTATGGGAACTTGACATCCTCCTTCTAAGCACTTTAAAAATGCCCGTTCACCCATAACGGCAGATCTTGTTTTTTGATGATCCAGAGTGGTAACTATCGGTTCTATCTCAATGTCGTTTTCCCTGATTTCAATGCATAGAGCTCCCTGACCGACAGCAGGCAGTATTACGTTTTTATTTATATATTCGGTTATTCTGCTTTCAAAATTCAGGCGCTTTACTCCAGCGGCTGCCAGGATTATTGCATCCATATTTTCTGTTTCAAGCTTTTTGAGGCGAGTATCAAGATT
>JAJSZO010000022.1:0-5967 GCA_030262795.1 Deltaproteobacteria bacterium
ACCACTACGACTATACCGCCGACCACTACTACAACCCCAACCCCAACTACAAGTACTACAATTTATGGTGGTTAAATAAGAAAAATTGCAGGCCGAATAGGGGGAGTTCTGTTCGGTTCGGCCTGCTAAAAAAATGGCAATTAAAAAAGGAATAGGAAAATGCTCAAAAGATACTGTTCAATAAAAATAGGATTGCTGGCATCAGGGATGATTCTCTTTTTTTTGGCTTCCCAGGTTTTTGCCCAGGGAAATATTCACTTTGGCAGGTTTAATGTAGAACCCTGGATAACATACAAAGGCGAATATAATGACAACATCTACTTTGCACAGGATGATGAAGAAGATGATTATATTAATACTGTGACCCCCGGCATAGGCTTGAGCTATATAGGGGGCACTCCCGGCAATTTTTTTAATATAGGATACAGCGTCAACCTGGTAGCATATTCAGGTAATAGTGATAATAATTATCAGGCTCATAAACCATATATAGCGATGGGCATAAAAACACCTGTCGGACTTTATCTTCGGGCAAATGACAATTTTTTGCATACTAAAGATCCTTACGGAACTGCAAATCAGTATAACATTGGTGACAAAACCGAAAGATGGAATAACGCTGCTGAAGCTGTTGCAGGTTATGATTTTTTTGAAAGATACAAACTGGAATTAATGTATAAAAATTATGCGGAGCGTTTTGATCTGCGTGCAGATGAATGGCAGGATCGGACAGATGATATATTTGGGGTATCTTTTTTTGTGAAATTAACAGGCAAAACATCCGTGTTTGTCCAATACCGCCAGACTAAGGCTGAGTATGACAGCCAGAATGATGGGGTTTATGATAAAAATTATAACCGATCCTGGAGCAGCAGCACCTCTCAGGATTATAATCTTCATGATTACTTTGTAGGCGCAAGATTTGAGCCAGGTGGAAAATTAAGTGGTGAGATTAAGCTTGGTTATGGAGATAAGAAGTTCGATAACAAAAAAGATATAAATGATAGAGATTACGAAGATGATAGTTCCTGGCTGGCGGAGACTACAGTGAGCTATCAACTGAAGAAGAGGACTCTACTTTCTCTGAATCTGCAAAGATCTCAAAAAGGTTCTCCTGATGTTGATGCTTCATCGTACATAGATACTTTGGTGGGATTGAGTTTGAATCAAGATCTCGTAAACAGGTTTTCACTCAATCTTGGAGTTGAATGGGCTGACAATGATTATTTAAATGAAAGCCCAGGCAAATCCATAAAATACTTCAATATTTATACCGGTAAAGGCAGTCTTTATTATAAAATACAGGACTGGCTTAAAGCAGGACTAACTTACGAATATAAGAGCAAGAAGGCGAGCAATTCCGATTATAAGGATTTAGAATATAATACAAACATTTTATCAGTGAGTTTGAGTGCTGTGTTTTAATCCGCAGATTTTTCTACCTGCGTGTTTACTCGTGCATTGCACGCATACAGGGTGAATTGTTGGAGTTTTAGTTTCGCGCAGCTTGAAGCGGTGGTTAGTTTATTCGAATATTCTTTTGGTTAAAAAAATTGGGGGATGCATATGCGTTCCCCAATTTTTTGCTTTTTTTGCAATAAAAAACTTAATCTCAGCGTTCTTCGCGCTTTTGCGGTGAACTATTACAAAAATTCTTATGGAGTGTAAAAAACAGTATGAAATTGGCGCTTTCACAATTTATTCTTATCGTCCTCTTATTCTTTATCAGCGCATGCGGTACCGGTGAAAATATAGTACATACTATCACTGTCTCGGAAGGCAAGCTTGAAGGCCTCAAAGAAAGCGAACTTGCCAGGCTTGCCGAAATCAAAGAGGCTAAAAAAAGAGATGAGAGAGATAGTGGTCTGAAAACAGTGATTCAGCATACCCCAAACTATACCATCGTCGAATACCTCGCCCTTCATCCTGATGCCAACAATCCGACAGCTCAGGATTACAGGGTGGGAGGATATGATGTTCTTGATATCATAGTATATGAAGAGCCGGATCTTTCGCGTGAAAAGGTGCGCATCAGCGCAGACGGGTATCTCTCCTTTCCCTTAATCAAGAGGCTGAAAGTGGACGGGCTTGCCACTTCTGAAATCGAAAGTCTCATATCTTTTAAGCTCGCTGATGGCCGGTTTGTCCTGGATGCTCATGTTTCAGTGACAGTGAGTGACTACAATAGTAAACAGTTTATGGTGCTTGGTTCTATAAAGGAACCGGGAGCCTATCCTCTACAGGCCAGAGAGAGGGTTCTGGATGCCATTTCCAGGGCAGGAGGAATCGACTTTGAACAGGGCGGCAAGCAGGGGATGATCATCCGCACCGAGTATCCCAACACAGATCATGAAAAAAAAGTTGTGATCCGTATCAACATTCCGGGTTTGCTTAAAGGGGGAAATCAATTGTCAAACTTCCTTCTATCTGACAAAGATCTTCTTTATATTCCAAAAGCAGAAAATTTTTATATAATCGGCCAGGTGCAAAAACCCGGTTCATATCTCTACCAGGAAAAGGATATTACCATAGTTGAGGCTATCAGCATGGCAGGAGGTTTTACCCGGATAGCCGCTCGAAACAGGACTCGTATCATACGTATGGAAGATGATATGGAAAAGATTATTCACGTCAAGGTGGACGCAATCACTAAAGCCGGGAAAAAAGGACAGGATGTCAGTATTCTGCCGGGCGATGTGATTGTGGTTCCGGAGAGTTTGTTTTAATGGAAGAATATAGAGAAGAATATAAAGAAGAACAGATAGATCTTCGAGACTACCTTCGTGTTTTGATAAAAAGAAGGTGGAGCATCATCACTTTTTTTACGATAACAGTTCTCGTCGTAGCCATTCATACATTTACGGCCACACCGATTTATCAGGCCAGCTCACGCATTGTGATCGAAAAGGAGAATCCAAACCTGGTTTCCATCCAGGAAGTTATGTCCGTGGATGCCACTGGATCCGACTATTATCAGACCCAGTACAAGATTATCGAAAGCCGTGCCGTGGCACGGGAAGTAATTCGACGGATGGATCTGGAAAACAGCACGGAATTTTTTCCTGAACCCAAAGATAACTTTTTTTCAAACATCAAAGCCTGGTTTTGTGACACTGCAAGTTTTTGGAAGGAGTGGATTATATCTCTATTGAATCCGGGAGATGATAAAAAAACAAAGAGCTTGTCGTTGGTAGAAACAACAGTATCAGTCATTGATACAAAGGAGGATTGGTACCATATTAAGCTTGAGGATGGCAGGACAGGATGGGCGCGCAAAAGTGATTTTGCAGTCAAAGAGATTACTCCGATAGAAAGCGAGAAGAACTTGCCGGAGCGTTTGCAAGCCTCAGTTCATCTTGCCATTGCCCGCCATAAACCGATTCCTGATTCTGAAGTAGCGTTCAGGATGATAAAAGGAAGGCTATATTCAGTCATTGATACTAAGGAAAGTTGGTATCATGTTAAACTTGAGGATGGCAGGACAGGATGGGCGCGCAAAAGTCTTTTTGTAGATAAAACAGTTAGTTCTGAATTAAAAAAGCCTGTGCCGATAAAAAAAGATTTAGAGATAGTTTCTCTAACGAGTTCAATGGTTTTTGCTTGCGAATATCCATATCCTGGCTCAAAGATAAAGTTTAAGCTGAAAAGGGAAATTAGAGACCGAAAGATATATGCTCTTTCGCCGGATTTAGATCTTGACTCGGACCTGGTTTCAGCGTTTATCGGGCGAATCAATGTGAACCCGATCCGGAACAGCCGGCTTGTGGATGTAAGCTTTGAGGCAAAAAATCCTGTTTTTGCTGCCCGCATAGCAAACGAACTGGTTCGGACTTACATTGACAAGAATATGGAGACCAAGCTCACGGCAACCAAGGATGCGGTCAAGTGGCTGAATGACCGGATCGGTGAAGAACGTAAAAAAGTAGAAGCCGCAGAAAACGCTCTTTTGCAATATAAGGAGAAGCAGGAGATTATCACGGATTTTTCCAGCGATGCTGAAAAGATCACCGCCCAAAAGCTGGCACAGATCAATGCCAAGGTCGTTGAGGCCGAGTCCTTGCGTGTGGAGGCTGAGACGCGGTATATGCAGGCAATGGCTATTGAGAACAATCCTGATATGCTTGACTCGATTCCCAGAATCTTAAGCAACGAATTAATCCAGCAGATCAAAAACATGGAGGTCAACCTTTACAACCGCATGTCCGAACTTTCTGATAAATATGGTCAAAATCACCCAAAGATGGTAGCAATAGAATCTGAACTGACGGATCTGAAAAAGCGTAAGGCAATAGAGTGTAAACGAGTTGTTAATTCTCTTCAAAATGAATATAAACTTGCTGTTGCCAGAGAGGAATCCCTGAAAAAAGCTCTGGCAAGGCAAAAAGCAGAAAGCCTTTCAATGAACAAGAAGGCGGTACAGTACGGGGTACTCCAGCGCCAGGCAGAAAGCTCAAGACACATGTATGAACTCTTAATCAAACGGTTCAAAGAAACATCGCTGACCGAAGAGATGAGAACAGGAAATATCAGGGTTGTTGACAGAGCGGAGACTCCCAAATCTCCAATAAAACCAAAGAAAAAACTCAATCTTCTTCTTTCCATTATAGTAGGCCTTGCTCTGGGAACAGGGCTGGCCTTTTTTTTAGAATATCTTGACAATACCATCAAGCTTCCGGAGGAGATCAAGGAGTATCTTAAGATTCCATACCTTGGACCGGTTCCGGCTTTTGCTTCTGATGAAAGCCATGATGGGATATCTTCAGATCTGGTTGTTCAGTATTCTCCCAAGTCCATGGCAAGTGAGTCATTCCGGGGGATCAGAACGGGAATTCTCTTTTCTTCTGCTGACAACGCGCCACAGGCAATTCTTATTTCAAGTGCCGGGCCTGGTGAAGGAAAAACAGTTTGCGCTGCAAATCTGGCCATAACCATGGCCCAGGCCGGTTCCAGTGTGGTTCTTATCGACTGCGATATGAGACGTCCCCGTATTCACAAGCTTTTTGATACAAGCCGGGATACAGGGATATCAAGCGTACTTGTAGGATCAAGTGAGCTGAATGACGTTGTGGTTAAGACCGGTATAGCAAATCTGGATATGATCCCCAGCGGGCCGATTCCTCCCAACCCGTCTGAAATCTTAGGTTCAAAAAAGATGGAGCATCTTATTGAAGCCTTGAGAAAAAAGTATACCAGAATTATTATTGATTCACCTCCGCTGACCGCAGTGACCGATTCTGTATTGCTTTCCAAAACAGCGGACGGTACAATACTGGTAATTCGCGCCGGTGAAACTCCCCGCCAGGTTGTACAAAACGGCTTAAGCCAGCTCCATGGCATAGGCGGCTCTCACATCCTTGGCGCTGTCCTGAACGGTGTGATTACCGGAAAAGATAGCTATTATTATTATCAATACTACTATTATTACTATGGCGACGATGGTCAGAGAGAAAAGAAGAATAAGAAAAAGAAAAGGGGCAAAAGCCCCTATTGATTGATCTCCACTCTCATATCCTTCCGGCTATTGACGACGGTTCTTCCAGCGTGGAGGAGAGCATTGCCATGGCAAAACAGGCTGTAGACGACGGTATCCAGACGGTAGTGGCCACTCCTCATACACTAAACGGAGTCTATTACAACCCCCTGGATAAGGTGATCAATCATGTTGCCAATCTATGCGAGATTTTACGGGAAAACCGAATTGAGTTGAATTTATGCTCCGGATCAGAGGTACATATCTGCGTGGGACTGGCAAAAAAGATATTGTCAGGGGAAGTTGCCACAATTAATAACAACGGGCAATATGCTCTGATAGAGTTTCCGGTTCAGGCTATTCCATCCGGATCAAAGAACGAGCTTTTCCAGTTGAAGCTAAAAGGCATTACCCCGATCATTGCCCATCCGGAAAGAAATATGGTATTCCAGCACCAACTGGAACTTCTTTACGATCTGGTTGCTATGGGGTCTATT
>JAJSZO010000022.1:6067-9000 GCA_030262795.1 Deltaproteobacteria bacterium
GGATCTTTTCCGCCATAGCCACTCGTCTTGTAAAGATGGATGTGAGCGATTCCCATACCCCTTTTTTTATTATTCCTTGTTTTTAGTTATCTCTTCTATAATTTTCTGAGATATCTGGGAAGGAACTTCGTCATAATGCGATAATTCCATTGAAAATGTTCCACGACCGCCTGTCATGGAATTAAGATCCGGCGCATAGGTTAAAAATTCAACCATAGGCACGTGGGCATTTATGATTTGATTTTTACCTTTGTTATCCATTCCCAGTACCCTGCCTCGTCTGCTGTTCAAATCGCCCATAATATCTCCCATAAATTCATCGGGAGTAATTATTGAAACCTTCATTACAGGTTCCAGGAGAACCGGATTTGCCTCTTCAACGGCCTTTTTAAATGCAAGAGAACCTGCAACCTTAAAGGCCATTTCAGAAGAATCTACCGCATGATATGAACCATCATCAAGGGTAACCTTAAAATCAACACATGGGAATCCTGCAAGGATTCCTTTCTGACAGGCTTCCAGTATTCCTTTTTCCACAGCAGGGATATAAGTTTTAGGTATTGCGCCACCAACAATAGCATTAACAAATTCAAATCCCTTGCTTCGTTCTAAAGGTTCAAGCTGAATCCAGCAGTCGCCATACTGACCATGTCCGCCTGACTGCTTTTTGTGTTTCCCCTGAACACGCACCTTTTTTTTGATTGTCTCTTTATAGGGAACTTTTGGAATATTTAAGAGGACCTCCACACCGAATTTTCTTTTAAGCTTTTCAATAGTGGCCTCAATATGGACTTGACCCCTTCCTGATAAGAGAATTTCTTTTGTTTCAGAATTTCTATCCAGTTTTAAAGCAGTGTCTTCTTCTAACAACTTTGAAAGAGAAATAAAAATTTTATCTTCATCTCCTTTTGTCCTGGATTTAAGAGAAAACGAAATAAGTGTTGGAAGTGGTTCCACACATTTGAATTTTACTTTATCACTTTCACTGCAAAGCGTATTACCGGTAATAGTATCTTTAAGTTTGGCAACGGCAACAATGGCTCCCGGGCCTGCTTCGTTAATTGATTTCTGTTCTTTGCCGGTAATCATTAAAAGCTGGTTGAATCTTTCTTTTGAGTCTTTGTTTGAATTATAGAAGGTGCCATCTGATCCAAGCGAACCTGAAACAATTCTGAATATTGTAAGACGTCCGGCATATGGATCCGCCACTGTCTTAACTACAAAGGCGGAAAAAGGTGCATCAGGATCCGGATAACATTTGATTTCATTTTCGCCCGACGGATCAGTGCCGATTATTGGACCCCTGTCAAAAGGCGAAGGCATACAATTGACAATAAAATCCGAAACAATATCCATACCTATATTTTTTGTTGCAGAACCACAAAGCACAGGCGCAAATGTCCTTGATAAAATTCCCTTTCTTAAAGTATTCTCAATATCAGCATCAGACAAGGTTTCGCCTTCAAGATACCTTTCGAGAAGTTCATCATCAGCCTCAGCAATATTTTCGACCAGTGTTTCACGTTCACTCTTTACCAACTCCTGCATATCTGATGGTATATCAACCTCTTTTGCCTTGCCTTCACTATCATATATATAAGCTTTCATCCTGACAAGATCGACAACTCCTTTAAATTCCGATTCAGCACCTATCGGAAGTTGAAGAATAATCGGCTTTGGTTCAAAAGTATCTACAGCATCTTTAAAAGTGCGAAAAAAATCCGCTCGTTCCCTATCCAGTTTATTTATGAAAATAACACAAGGCAGATCCAATTCACCGGCAAAATCCCATGCCATTTCGGTCTGTACTTTCACACCATCAACGGCATCTATAACAACAACTACACCATCGGCGGCCTGCATACAGATCCTGCTATCCGAGAAAAAGTTCTGATCACCCGGTGTATCAATGATACTAACTTTTTGTTTCTTCCAGTCGTATTGGTGAAATCCACTACTTAAACTCATTGTTCGTTTAAGCTCTTCCGGCTCAAAGTCCATCACGGTATTACCATCTTCAACACGTCCCAGTCGTTTGATAACTCCAGCATTATACAGCAGGACTTCCGCCAGCGAAGTTTTTCCGGCGCCTCCATGGGCAACGAGAGCAATGTTTCTTAATTGTTTAACCATTTCACTCATTTAAACTCCTCTCTGATTGAATTATTTGAATTAAACAAAAAAATACTTTTTATACTTTTTATATGTTCAGCACGGATAAATCAAGATTAAAAACTCCTTGTTCCCTTTGGAGCCAGATATTGGAGAAGGAATGACTGGCTCGCATTTCAGGCCTGTTTTATTGAAAAATTCCGTGAGATCCTTTATAACTTCGTTATGAAGATTAGAATCGCGCACCACACCGCCTTTTCCAACCTTGCCTTTTCCAACTTCAAACTGGGGCTTTATCAGCGCAATAATTCCGAAATCTTGTTTTAAAAACTTAATTACTGAAGGTACAACAATTTTGAGGGAAATAAAGGAAACATCTATAGTAACGAAATCTACGAGTTGGGGTAGGGCACCAGCAGGCATATTTCGGATATTTGTACGTTCTATAATAACAACTCTTGGATCTTGCCTAAGCTTCCAATCCAGTTGTCCATATCCGACATCTACGGCAAAAATACAAGAAGCGCCATGTTGTAACAAACAGTCTGTAAATCCGCCGGTAGATGCACCGACATCAAGACATACAAAACCATCAACTTTTAGTTTAAAAGATTTTAATGCTTCTTCAAGTTTAAGCCCCCCCCTGCCTACATATGGAATATCCGTTTCTTTCAGAACGATGTGGTTATCTTTAGATATCAAAGCGCCAGGTTTATCTATTCGTTGATCATTGACAAGAATTTTGCCTGCCATTATCAGGGCACAACCACGTTGACGACTTGGCACTAATCCTTTTTCAATAAGTAACACATCAAGTCTTA
>JAJSZO010000022.1:9100-18796 GCA_030262795.1 Deltaproteobacteria bacterium
CTTCATCATTCAAGCATTCAAGAATTGCGCTGCCAAATCCGCCCTGCCTCACATTTTCTTCAATAGTGATTATTCGTGGTATTTTTTTTGCGAGAGAAGTTATCAATTCAGTATCAAGAGGTTTTACAAAACGACAGTTTACAACAGTAGATGATATATTATGTTCTTCAGATAGCGTTGAATACGCAGAAAGAGCTTCACAAACAGATCTGCCTATAGCCAATATAAGCATGTCTTTACCTTCTTTAAGAACTTCTCCCTTACCAATCGGCAACGGGACAATATCCTCTGAAATATCTACGCCTGTTCCTCTTCCACGCGGATAACGAAAGGCAATCGGGCCATTGTGGCCAAGAGAGGTTACAAGCATTTGACGCAATTCATTTTCATCTTTTGGGGCCATTACTACCATATTGGGGAGGCTTCTGAGATAAGATAAATCGAACAAACCATTATGTGTAGCTCCATCTTCGCCGACAATACCTCCTCGATCAACCGCAAAAATCACCGGAAGGGCTTCTATACATACATCATGCAATATCTGGTCATATGCTCGTTGTAAAAAAGTAGAATATATTGACACTACAGGTTTAAATCCCTCTGTAGCCAGGCCTGCAGCAAAAGTAACACCATGCTGTTCAGCAATTCCGACATCAAAAAACCTTTCCGGATAGGTCTTCGCAAATATAGATAGACCGGTTCCTTCGGGCATGGCAGCAGTTACGGCAATAATTTTATTATCTTTTTCCGCCAGTTCCACCAAGGTATTACCAAATACTTCAGTATAAGAAAGAATAGGGCCTTTCTTCTTAATACAATTGCCGGTCTTAACTTCAAAACTTCCAACACCATGAAAATAGACCGGATTTTTTTCAGCAGGAGGATACCCCTTGCCCTTTTTTGTAGTAACATGAAGAAGGACAGGTTCCTTGAGCTCTTTGATATTATTAAGAATATCTATAAGGTGATTCAGCTTGTGGCCATTTATGGGGCCGAAATATTCAAAATTGAATGCTTCAAACAGTATTCCGGGAGTTATCAAATTTTTTAAAGATTCCTCTGAACGCTTTGCAAATTTATATACATCGTCACCAATTTTAGGTAATGATTTAAGAAAATCGCCCAGCTCTTTTTTAAAATTCTGCAAATATTGTACAGAAAATGTTCTACTTAATAGAGATGATAACGCACCGACATTCTTGGAAATTGACATTTCATTGTCATTAAAAATAACAATAAGATCCTTATGAATGTCTCCAGCCTGATTTAGTCCTTCATAAGCCAGGCCTGCAGTCATGGAACCATCCCCTATAACTGCTATAACTTTTGAAGTATCATTTTTTAAACGTTTGGCACAAGCCATACCAAGGCTTGCGGATATAGATGTGCTGCTGTGTCCGGTTGAAAATGCATCATAAGGGCTTTCGCTCATGCGTGTAAATCCGCACAATCCCCGGTATTGTCTAAGTGTATGGAACTGTTCTCTGCGTCCTGTAATGAGCTTGTGCGCATAAGCCTGGTGCCCTACGTCCCAGATTATCTTATCATCAGGAGCATCAAAAACATAATGGATTGCAATAGCAAGCTCAACAGCACCAAGACTGGACGCCAGGTGCCCGCCGTTTTTAGATACAACATCAACTATAAGTTTGCGTATTTCTGCAGCAAGAACAGGAAGATCCGATCGTGAAAGACTTTTTAAGTCTGAAGGGGAATTAATTTTTTCTATTAAACTCAAAGCGATTATAACTCCTAATTTATCTTATATATTTCAATAGGTTTTCTTGTATTCTTTAAATGTATACATTACAAATTGTAAGTGCCTTAATCCATTTTTTCATCTTTAGATACTTCTATCTTATAATGCTTTGCAGCTTTGGAATATTGCTGTTTCAAGCGGCCTGTTTTTTCCGGAACTGTATCGTATTTTTTTTAGACATCCTTACAAGAGAACCTCATCGTTCGTCTGAATGACGCTGCATTGACTACCTATATTTGTTGACCTTATAATGCATTGATATTAAAGCTCTTTTGGCTTAGCTTAACACGTATGGCTATCAGCCCCCTTCTCCTCTATCTTTAATTATTTCACAGTATTAATCGGAATAGTAATAAAAGGCAGCGATAAGGTGTCATTTCGTGTAACCGATTTAATCCGTTTACCCTTAACTAAAACCTGATGGTCACTGTCAAGAATATAATAATACAATTCTGTTATTCCATGAAACATTGAAAGGGCTATCATATCCATACTGGATATGCCTCCCACAACAGGAAGTACCATGTCAGGGGTACTGATACCAAATTTATCAATATCTGTTCCAAGGGATGTAAAAAATACATGCAAAATCAAGTTGGCATCATCTGAAGATTCTACCATTTGGCACTGGTATTTATCTATCAGTTCCATTTTCAGACGTTTTTGTGCGTATCCAAAGAGCGCAGTCGATTCAAGAAAATAACATCTCAAAAGTACTTTTTTTCTTCTCAGGATAGAAAAATCTTCTTCCGGCAGCATGGTCATAAGCTTGTTGATACTTAATGATATGAGCCTTTGCTCAGTTGAACCTGTATAGTGTTCACGTATTTCACGTGTTGAACATGAACAGACCAGACACAAAATAATCAATACCACCCAATGTATTTTCATTTTGCAAGTCTCCTATAATTTCACTGTTGTGTTATCTTTCCCTTTCAATTATATAACACGCAATAGCCCTGAGCGAATTAGAATTATTATCAAAATCATCAAGAGCTTGCAAGGCATTATGTATAAGTTTTTTTGCAAATTCTTTGGATTTGTTTAATCCCATTATAGACGGGTATGTGGTTTTTCCCCGTGCATTATCAGTGCCTGCAGCCTTTCCCATAACAGCAGGATCGCCTTCGACATTAAGGATGTCATCAGCAACCTGAAATGCAAGACCTATATTTTTTGCATAAATTTTAAGCTGATCAATTTGCTTCGGACTTCCACCGCCTAACAAAGCTCCTGAAAATATTGAAGCTTCAATAAGGGCTCCTGTTTTCAGGGAATGCATGTCTTCAAGTTTTTCCAAAGAAAGCAAACTGCCTTCTGATGCCATATCTCTCATCTGCCCCTCTATCATACCGTTATACCCGGCAGCAAATGAAAGTTTATGTATAACTTTCAGCCAGTTTGATGACGTATTGTCATCAATTACATTAATTGATGAAAGAATCCGGAAAGCCAAAGTAAGAAGTGCGTCACCTGCGAGAATAGCTGTAGCCTCGTCAAATGCTACGTGACACGTCGGCTTTCCTCTTCGCAGATCATCATTATCCATTGCGGGTAGATCGTCATGGATTAGAGAATAAGTGTGGAGCATTTCAATAGCGCAGGCTGCGGGCAAAATATCATCTGCATTTCCTCCCACAGCTTCAGAGGCTGCCATACACAGGATGGGCCTTATTCGCTTTCCACCGGCCATAAGAGAATAATGCATTGCTTGAACAATACGGCTGGAATTCGCGGTATTATTCAGAATCTCATCAATAAAAGCATTAACATTTTTACGCTTTAAAATAAGGTATGAATTCAGATCAAAATTTTTAATCATTTTTTGCTTCATTCTCAGGCATGAAAGGTTCTTCAGTTATATCACCATTATTATCATGCAATAAAACACTGATTTTTTTTTCAGTTTCATCCAGTTTTTCAGAACAATATTTTGAAAGTTTAACACCTTCTTCAAATTTTTTCATAGCTTTTTCAAGGGGCAGATTCCCGGATTCAATCTCCTGAACTATCTCCTCAAGCTGTTTTAAAGATTTTTCAAAACTTATCTTGGCCATTTTATGATTTTCCTTCTACACGACAAATTAAAGAGCCTTTAGACAACATTACCTCAAGATCCTGACCTAAATTTACTATTTTTGGATCTCTTACAACGACTGCATCAGGAATAGTTCTCGTTATACTATAACCACGATCCAGTATAGCAACAGGACTTAAGTCATTCAGCCTTGAAGCAAGCACAATTGTTATAGAACGTCTGTTTTGTATATATATATCTATATATGACAGGAGGTTGTAATTTAATCGTTTAAGTGTTACACTAAGGTTGTCGATATGTTTATAAGGACTAGTTGCATATAAACTTTTGGTCATCCACATAAGCTGATCACGCCATCTATTTATAACATTATAAATAGATTTTAATAATCTATTTATATAATCATCAATCCTTAGTCTGAAATCCTGGATATTTTTTCTCGGATCAACAAGGCGTGTATTCATTTCCTTTAAAATACTATTTAATCTTTCAATATTATTATATATTCTTGCGATTAAATTTTTAAACATTTCATCACATCTATTTTTGAGTTCATTCTTAAGTGGAACAACGAGCTCGGCTGCAGCAGAAGGAGTGGGCGCTCTAAGATCAGCAACAAAATCAGATATTGTATAATCGGTTTCATGTCCAATAGCAGAAACTACAGGAATCTTTGATGCAAATACGGCTCTCGCAACTTCCTCAGAATTAAATGCAGCAAGATCTTCTATAGAGCCACCGCCTCTTGCAAGAATTACCACTTCAGCACTGCCATCAGATTCAGCGAGTTTATTTACAATATCAAAAGCTGAAACAATTTCCGGAATAGCACCATCACCTTGAACTTTAACAGGTATGATTTCAATGGAAATATTATAAAAACGCCTGTTAATAATATCAATAATATCATGAATTACAGCGCCGGTTGGGGATGTTATTACACAAATTTTATTAGGCAAGAAGGGAAGGGGAGTTTTATATTTATCGTCAAAAAGCCCTTCCTCGGAAAGGCGTATTTTTAGTTTTTCAAAAGCAAGCTGTAAAGCGCCAATACCTTTTGGCTCAATATATTCAAATATAATTTGATAAGTTCCACGAGGCGCATAAAGATTTATTCTGCCCAATCCAATAATGCTTAACCCATCTTCAAGCATAAATTTTAGTTTTCTGTTCTGACCACGAAACATCACGGCTCTTATATGGGCATTTTCATCTTTTAATGTAAAATAATAATGCCCGGAAACAGGTGTGCTTAAATTTGATATTTCACCTGATATCCAAACAAAAGGAAAGCTTTCTTCAAGTAAAGATTTAATTTCTGAGGTTAACTCGGAGACTGTATATATTTTTCTTAAGTTCCGGCTCATATCTAAAGTAATAGGTTAAAGTGATAGGTTTCAGGTTCAGGGTTCAAAGGTTCAGCCATGTTATCCTTTTGTTAATAGTGAGTCAGGGCTTTTCAACCGTGAATCGTGAACGTTGAAATGGTTAGGAACGTGAACGAAATAACTTCATCAACTATGCATCATAGCTTCAGGCCGCCTTTGATCTCAAATCACAAAAATATTGAAATAGCTCGCTATTCCCTCAACTTTTGCGATCTGAGATCAAGCAAATCCGACCAAAATCTATGCGCCTACTTGATGAAGTTATTTTGTCCACGTTCCTTAACTGCTCAACTATTTACAGGTCTTTATCTGTTACAATTATCACAGATAAGAATTTCATTCAATGTTTTTAATCCACAGATTACCCCGATGAAATAGAAAAACAAGGGGTAGTAGATTTTTAATGGATTTCGATAACGTCCGATAATGTATATTATGTAAACTTTTAACAAAAGGCCGAATATGTATGCAACAATCCATATATTGTGCCCTTCCGAATTTTATATGAAAGTTTGAAAGTTTGTAGGGTGGATTAAAGAGTTTGCCCGCATCATTTATCAAAATAGAGCTTTATCCCCCACTCCATGCTTCTACCCTGTGGATAAAAAATTGCTTCAGTTGGATCATAATAGAGAATATTATTAGTCACCATGTCATGCAAATAGTCTTCAATGGTGCCCTGATTATAAGCCTTTGTCCTTTCAAAATCATTCAAATCCACCCCGTTCTTATCGGCAACTACCTTTAATATCTCTTTTTTCTCTTGATTAATACCTGCATATTCAAAAATAATCCCCCGCATAAACTTCTTATATACATCCAAAGCTGCATCCAGATCGGTATTAAAAAGATCAGTAAGTATTTTCTGTATCTCCCACATACTGCCGCCAACAACATCCCATATCTTATCAATGTCACTTCTCGTGAGACGGTAGTCCGTGATTTTACTATATTTTTCCAGATTTTCCAGCCATTCGCACGCATCTTTTTTTAACAGATAGTCCACCCTGAAAAATGACGATGTTTTTTTCAGGCGACTGTCCTTATAGATCGTATCAATAAAATATCCATCTGAAGATGAGATTATCACATGGGCCAGGTGGCTCTCTTTGGTCATGGCTACAAAAAAATTGAACAGCTCAGTTATCAGCTCTCTCTGACCATCCACATAAATGTGGTCAAGGGCCTGGAGTTCGTCAATAATGATAACGGGCTTGATACCCTTTTTGTTTAGCTTTTGCAGTTCACATTCCATAATTGAAAAAGGATCAAGTTTGCCTTTCTCCAGCCCTTTTAAGGCTTCTACTTTTACCTTAAAAATTTTTAGATCGTATTCTCTTATTTCTTTCAAGTCTTCCCTGGCACGAGTGTAATCAATACCCAAAAAAGCCCTTATAAAGTCTTTATAGCTGACAAGAAAGATTTTGCGTAAGTTCAAAAATTTTACATCAAGTTGCTGCTCCTTTTGAATGCTGTCAAAAAATCGATAAAGTAGCGTAGTCTTTCCCGATGACTTCGGACCGTGCAAAAAAAGTATCTCATTCGGTCTCTTATAAATAAAACTGGTCAGATACGCCAGTTCCCTTTCTCTATTAATAAAGGCAACATCCTGTTTGTATTTCATATTATATTACCTCTGTATGCATAGAATGATCACTAATCCAAAATACTATATCTCTCTTCCAATTTCTTAGGCTCAATCACACGGCCTGCATTCTTGTTCCGTCCGGCTTCGGACTCTCCTCACGGAGTTTACCCTCGGACGTCTCTACTGACCTGCTGGCTAAACTTCAGTCAGGTGGGACTTTTTGCGCAGTACCATACGCCTCATTTCTCAGCGCCAGAGCAAGCCCTGCAAAGGGGTATATGACCAACACGGCCATCTGCAATCACCCACTGGGTAACATCATCGAATTTCATCCCACTTAACGGAAATCCCAACGATTCGGATTTATCTGAACACGAGCAGCGCATCGTTATAATTTTACACTGATGCTTGGAATCATTGTTTTCAGGGCACTGTGGAGTTCTTTAAAGTCTTTTTCTGTAGCTTTGAAAAATATCTCTATGTTCGAATATTTAGGCTTTTTAAGCTCAAGGTGAATTTTATCCATTTTAAGAGTTGCTCTGTTTACGATGAAATGGCCGATATAATTTTCGTCATGTGATTCTATATAAACTTTACCGCCGTCAGGCATCTCAAACTGGCGCTGTATTAAGAAATAAGGGTCATCTGTAATCTCATCAGTTCCATCATCTTCTTTCGAGTCAAAACTGACTTGGTAATAGTCGCCTGAAATTGAAACAGACACGTAGTCGAGAGCGATTTTCATGATAAATTCCTATATTGCTATGGGCTGGTCACTTGCTTAAGAAGTCCAGTGAGAAGTTGCATGTCATTAGTGTCACTTCGATAAAATTAGGTAATGGTGCTTTCCATTTCTCTTGCTTGTGATTTGCAAGGCTTCCAAATTTCTTGGGATTCATCCCAAATTCCTTTTGTCATTTGATACTTTTATCTTTGCCTTTATCCATTTTTGGGTTTTATTATTCAATTATGCTCCAATTATAATCGCGGTGCTGACCGGCACCGTGGGCCGTGCAAGCAAACGCAGTTTGATTGTACGTTTAAATCACCCGCCGCCGACGAAGGAGGTCGGGTGTATTTTTTTGTTAGGCGACTTGGAAGTAATATGGTTTGCCAATTTTTGTCAACAGATGTGCAATGGGTGACCTGACCCCGTCTTTTTTCATAAGCAATTAATTATTTTCACTCACGGAGTGGAAAGTAGCCCGTTCAATTCCATTTGTTTTTTTATGCTGTTATTGTAACTGAGCAGTTAACGTTCCCCCATTATTGTCAGAAGAATCATAACTCCATGTACCGTTTATGGTATTTCCTTGAACAATGGAAATCCCTCGACCGGAATATCCTCCTAATTTCCACACATAATTAAGAGTGATTTTCTGTAAAGCCAAAGTTAAAAAAGCATATTCAACAGCACAATTGACCAGTTCTTTAGCTAAACCAGTACCTCTATACTCCGAAAAAACAAGAACTCTGCCAAGAATGCAGCTTGAATTATTATAATCTATGTCCATCAATTGAATATGGCCAATAGCATCAGAACTATCTGCTTTGATGGCCTTGAAGACTTTGAAGGATGGTTGTTCTCCATTCGTTTTTTTCAAGGTATCTTTTAGTTGGGCAACATCCAATGGATAGGTGTATTTTGGCCCTGCCCATTGAAGAAGAAAACGGGCATCAGGAATCGCATTGATTAGCTGCTTGAAATCATTTTCACCAATATTTTGTAATTTGATCAATTAATTCTCCGTGGTGCTGACCGGCAGCGTGGTTCACGGCGGCGCAGCCGCCTGGAACGGCCCGTATCACCTGCCCGCCTTGGGTTTAGCAACCAACTTTGTGCGTAGCAGAATGTTGGCCACTACATCCAGTAAACGTCGGCGATTTTTGCCGGTTTATTCACTGATACCTCTGAGCCCATTATTCAATTTCGGTGATTTTACATTTGCCAAGTTGAGGGCAAATGATTTCTACAGCATTCCCTTTGTAAAAAACAATAGTATGTTTGTCATTCTCGCCATCACTAAGACGAATTTTCTTTCTCTTGCTCCATCTTCTCCATTTCTCTGACTGTACCTTCAAAGAAATCTGACTCATGGCCGCAGTTACACTCAAAGGAAGAAGGAAATAATTGTTTTGCCATGTGTTGTACCCATGCTTATCTTGATGAATTTAATATCTTTTCTTGAATGATCAGAAACCATGCCGGGGAAAAATCATTTAACCCATTCTGTGGATAATGATGGTGTCATAACTGGAGGAGTTTGATCTTTATGAAACCATCCAGCCATAGTCATTCGTAATTCTTCGTAACTTTTAAAATCGTGAGTATTTTGTATAAGTTCATCAAAAAATTGTGGTTGTTTTAGCCCTGCACGCCATGATTTTTTTTCAACTGTGCCCATTATTAAGTAATTGTTGCCAATGTCTTGAGGCTTCAGTTGAGAAAATGTTTTGGTCAAGTGATGCTCAATTTCATGTTTATGGCCTATAAGCAAATCGCAATTAGAACAATAACGGTTGGTATAATTAAGGGATATTAAATGTATAGGATCAACATGAATGAGAAGAGGGAGCTTGCGCTGACCTGTTTTCTTTTCACAAATTGGGCATTTTGAAAACTTTAAATTTGGATAAGGATTAAGAGAATAATTATATTTTGGAGCTAATTTACCAAATTGTTTAGTTTTTTTCTGCGCCATAATATCTCTAACTTACATTACTTTTTCCATTTTACTATTACAGTGAAACATAATTGAAAAAACAATCCATCATTTGTTTCTGCATAGCTGCATTGATCACTTTTATATTACTTACTCGACAGTCCAAAGTTTTGAGGAGTAATGGATACACCTCTCCAAACTGTTTACTGAAAAACTAAAATTCTAATTTACTGTAAAGCCTTAAGCGATACTACTATCAA
>JAJSZO010000023.1:0-6527 GCA_030262795.1 Deltaproteobacteria bacterium
TCAAAAAATTTTGAGCGCCACAGTCCAAGCAAGGTTATTTCCTGAATAATTTCCTTTAGTGCATTTTCATAATCATTTATACTTTGGCAATTATATTGATCAAGCATTACCTGCACAGCATCATTCATTTCATACTCCTCAGAAAATTGCTGAAAATACTAACATTGTGCATGTAAAGTCCTGCCAGCTTTTTAACTTTCCTCAAATTAAAATTGATAAGTTCTTTTCTGTTTAATCTCAAATCGTCAAATAGATATTTTTCCATTTGAACCTCATTGCTTATCTTATCTGAAAAATAGAGTATATCTGAAAGTGCCTTTTCTTTTGTTGCGATTAAAATTGAATGATGTTTGTCCACTCCATAACTGGTTATGCCATAAGGGTAAATAGAGGGATTTATATACTTGTAAGAAAAAATACCAACAGGTGTGTTAAAAAGCTTTTTTCTCTTGTTTGTCACACTGGTAATTGTTTCTACACGTTCAGGAATCAGACCGTAAAAAGAAAGGGCGTACTCAAGAGATATATAAGAAGGGCCATAAATCAGATTTGCCAGAGTCTCTTTTGAGAAAGGTTTCCGTGCCAATTTGGGGCCAAACACGTAAAGCCCCTTTTTTACCCGGATTATTTCACCCTTTTTCAGAAGATTATTTATCTTTACACGTGGGTTTTTGTATCTGTTCAGTGCATGTTTAATAAAATTATAATCAAACTCTTCAATTAAAGCCGTATTTCGCAGGGTCAACAATACCTTATTACCTCCAGTATGTTAGCAATATACTAACATACTGGTTATCTATCAAGGAATAATTTCACAACCTCTTCTCCAGTCATATACTCCTCTGCCATGCCAATTGCCGGCTTGGTTTGTTGGAGAGCTTATGGGCCTTTTTGTAAAGCACTGCGGGCATCAAGACGCGCCTTTAACCTGGGAAATAGATTGAGATCCGTACATGGGAGGAAAAGTGATGCTATATAATTATCCATATAAGAACTTGTTTCAGATAGTTCAAAGTTAGTCATCTTTTTGGTTACCTCAATCACGTCCTTCCTGATACGATTGCTCAATAAGCACATCCTGGCGCCTGTTAACGACCCGTTTCCCATAAAAACAACCTTTTCCGGATCTGTTTCAGGCAATAATCCAACGGCCATAGCCTTTTCCAGGTCAACATGTTCGCCAAAACCCCCGGCTAAAATAATTCGATCAAGCTGCTGGATATCAAGTCCCACCTCCTTTAACAGTGTAATACAACCCGCATACATCGCGCCTTTAGCACGGATGAAATTCTCAATATCAAGTTCCGTAAGAACCACATCCCTGTCGATTTGGGTCGCCTCTGCCCTGGCAAGCACATATTCATATACCCCATTATTTTCACGGAGGCGCGGTGATTTAAGCTCACGATTAAATTTTCCGCCATGGTCAATAACACCCATTTCAAACAGGGTAGCTACTATCGTGATCAATCCGGAGCCACATATTCCCTTGGGCCGAACGTGGCCTATTGTAATATTCATAGGCTCCAGCGAAATTGGGTCTATGGAAAAATCTTCAATAGCACCTTTGGCAGCGCGCATTCCATGCTCAATACCGCCTCCTTCAAAGGCCGGCCCCGCTGAACAGGCGGCACAAATGAGCCAGTCTTTGTTGCCTATTACTATTTCAGCGTTTGTGCCGATATCCATAAATAGAGTCAATTCATCACTGCGGTACATTCCGGATCCTATAACTCCGGCCACGATATCGCCCCCAACGTAGCTTGAGACATTGGGAAAAACCAGGGCAGGGACATGGTCCCCAACTTTCAGGCCAAGGTTAACTGCTCTGACAGAAGGATAAAATGTGAACGTAGGGATATAAGGAGCACGCCGGATCGACCATGGGTTTATCTTCAGCAGCAACTGGGTCATAGTTGTATTGCCTGCAAGTGTTACTGCGGAAATGTCGTCTGATTTGATCTTTGCCCTTTTTACAATCCGCTCTATGATATTATTGATTGTTTTGATGACTACATCATGGAGTTTCTTTAACCCAACCGGTTTTTCGGCATAGATGATTCGGCTGATTACATCTTCTCCATAGCTGATCTGCCCGTTAAAATCCCCATGTTGAGCTATGGCCGCGCCGGTCGACAGATCAACTAACTGGCCATAGATCGTTGTAGTTCCCACATCAATGGCAATGGCATAGTTGTAATTACTCCTTTTGCCTGGTTGTACATTGATGATGCGTGTCTTGTTTCCTTCATTTACCGGACGCGCCAGAGTCACTGTCACCTTGAAATCCTGTTTTCTCAGAATGTTTGGAACCTTTTGAAAAACAGGGAAATCTACTTCAAGCTGATGCTCGCCATGTTTTAATTTTAACTCGTTAATAATCCGGGTAATATCAGATATATTGTCCTGTGCAGAAGGTATGGGAAGCTCCAGGTATTTTTTCTCCACAGGTAAAACAAACATCCCCCCTTCTTTGATTGCATTCAGATCTATTTTCTGATCATGTGCCGTCTGCCTGGGAACAGTTAGAATATTCAATACACCGGCATCTATAGTAGATTCAGTGGGAATGCGGACAGAAAGATCACTTTTCACATGGCTCAAACAGGCCTGCCGATAACCCCTGTCAAAGTCTTTTTGGCCAAGCTTGAGAGCCTTCCCTCCCTCCACCTCTCCCTGTTCAATAAGCACTCGACACTTTCCACACACCCCTTCCCCTCCGCAGGATGCGTTGATATGGACACCTGCTTCCAGCGCTGCATGAAGGAGGTTTGCCCCGTCTTCAACAATTATTTCCTTATTGTAAGGAAGAAATATAACTTTGTGCTTTTTCATGTTCCGCCCTTTAATTCATCAGCAGTTTTAGAAAAATGTCCCGGTTTATGGTCACGGGTATAATTTTTAACCACCGGTTTTCTTTTGTTTTCTCGTTCCCATACTCCAGTGTAGAAATGCAGACCATATAGGTTCCCACGCCGGAGCATGGGAATCAGGCGATCAGTATCTCCTTTTAAAACTGATAGCTAGCACCCGCTTCAATATATCTTCCATCCAGAACATAGTAATTATTATCGTATTCACCGTTTGGCTTTGTAAGATTTCCTTTGGCGTTAAAGACACGCTCAATCTCTTTATCAAACAGGTTTTTCCCGAGGAGCCAAAATTTCCAGCCTTTAACCTTATATGAAATATTGGCATCAACAGTGGTCTTTGCACCGTATTCTATACGGTTCAGGTAATCGACGTAATAGGGTCCTGTCCCGTTTATGTCAATGCTGCATTTAAGGCCTTCCGCAGGATAGAAATCAAATCCGAGCACATAAGTATAATTCGGAATTCCGTAAATATCATATCCTTTTAAATCCTTTATTACTTTATCGTTTAAAGGATGACCCTTTACCTCCTGCCTTCCTTCAGTCCACTCGGCCTCCATATATGTCCCTGAAAGACGATAGCCGAACCAGTCACATATCCGGCCGTCTGCCTCAATCTCTATCCCCTTGTGCTCTGTTTCACCGATATTTTTGTATCCCTTCCACTTTTCGTCAGTGCCGTAGTAGGCGGAAAATTTGTCTTTATATTCCATAAAGAAACCGGTCAGAGAGATGTTGACCGCCTTGTGAACAAGGTGTCTGTATCCCAACTCATATGTAAGCGATTCTTCGGGTTTCAGATTTTCAGGACGATTATTGGGATCGCCTTTTTCTGCGGCCCATGCATAGTATTTTGGAGTTGGAAACCAGAAGGCGCGGGATGCAGAGGCAAAAATGTTTCCTTTGCCACTGAAATGATAAGACGGGGACAAAGACCAGCCGTACAGGGTTTTGTCATGGTTTATCCTGGTCGGCTCCTTGCTTGTAAATTCCATATCAACCTTATCGACTCGTCCACCGATTTTAAGCCCCCAATGGTCTCCGAAGAAAAGATCGTTGTCCCAGAAAAAGCCGTACTGTCGCTCGTCAACATCAAAGTCATACTTGTCCGTATCCTTGGTCGAATTCGGATAAAAACGGCGCTGGCAGAAATCTATGTCTTCAATATTAATTCCAAAAGAGGGCGTATAGGCAAGCTGTCCAAGATCAATATTGTAACCTCCTGAAACGGTAAAGGTGTATGTGTCCTGGTCCCTGTCATCAAAATAGACATTTTCCGACTTAATCAATCTTTGCTGCATGCTCCGGTATTCTTCATCAAGAGACGTCCATGAGGCATCTGATTTCAAAAATAGTCTTTCCCCTTTTTGGAAAAAATCAATCCCAACTGTCGATACATCCTGTTCCCTTTCATTGTGCCAGTATAGAGGATCGGTTTCGCTTTTGGGAAAATGGATTTTTTCTCTGTAGTTTTCCAGGTGCCACTTCTTTTTCTTAATATCGTATGCGCTTTCGACTTCATTGGTTATAAAGTTGCCGCGTATCCCGATACGCGCATGATCAGAGATATTATAACCGAATTTAAGAAGTCCTGAACTTCTATCCTCCGCTTCTTCTTCATACCCGTTTGTAGTGAAATGCGTGGCATTCAGAAAATAGTCCCATTGATTGACTCCTCCATAAAGGGATACATCAGTATCAAAGGTATCCCATGAACCGTATGACCCGGAAACGTTGAAGCTAACAGGCTTTTTCGTGTCACCCTTTTTTGTAATAATGTTGATCACGCCCCTGGCAGATCCAGGGCCGTAAACGATTCCGGCAGAGCGCAACACCTCTATCCGTTCGACTTGTGAGACAGGAATAAAGTTGAAGTAGCCATTTCGATAAGCGCCAATTTTTTGAGGCACACCGTCTATCAGAATCACGGGCCCACCTGACATACCCATTTGGGTACCACGAATATCAAGTTTGTCATTGCTCGAACTTTTATCAATTACCCCCGGAACCTTTCTGAGGGCCTCGGCGATATTTTTCGCGCCCATCTCCTCAAGGTCTTTTGCCGTGATAACGGAAACACCGGCAGGCATGTCAATCATCTTCATTTCATGCGTGGCAGTAACAACTACTTCCTCCATTTTGTGTATCTCTTTTTCATCAACCTCTTGTTTTCGGGCATCTTCTTGAGCCGAAACAATGATCGGCAAAACTAAAAATAAAGCCAGAACAAATAATATCATAACCATCTTGAATGTATTTTTCATCTTAAAGCCTCCTTTTTAGCCGTATTCGTGCAACCTGTATCTAATGGAAATTTTTCCAAAATTGATAATTCATCCTTGCAAAATATCAGATTCCGGGAGGATGCCCCGAACAAAAGTTCGGCATTCTCTTTCTTTCTGATGGTAAAAACCTTTTTGCCCAGTTTGAGGGCGTGACGAATCACATCTGCATTCAGTTTGTTCAACTCATGTACAGGAACTCCGGTATCTACAATATGGTCAGCCTTTTCCATAATGTTTACTGCCCTGATATACTTTTCCATTCCAACAGCAACAAAAGGCTTTTCTGCCACTACTTCAGCACCGACTCCCCTTGCCACGTGAAAGTCGATATCATTTTCGTGAATTATCCCTGTTGAAATGTTGAAGCCATGCTTTGCCAGCAAGCGAAACAGGCCCGTCGCTTTCCCTGCTCCCGCAGCCACATAGACGGAGCCGGATCTGCAGTCGCTTTTTACCTCTATGGTTCCCAGATGTTTGTTGAACCTTGCGGAATCAAGATCATAGAGTTCAGATATTGTTTCCGTTTCTAAAACATCTTCCGGAGGGCCCCAGCCCATAATCTTTCCGTTTTTAACCATAATGACTTTGTCAGATACTCTGAGGGCTATATCCACGTCATGCAGTGACACAATCACTGTGATTCCTTTTTCTCTGCAAAATTTCTGCAGGATCGACATAACTTCAATCTTGTGTTTCAGATCAAGATGAAGTGTCGGTTCATCAAGAATCATAATCTCAGGTTCCTGTGCCAGCGCTCTTGCCAAAACAATTTTCTGTTTTTCTCCATCGCTCAATTCCCCAAAATACCGGTCTGCCAGTCCGCTGGCGTTGACCATTTTAAGAGCTTCATCTGTCTTGAGTTTATCCTGTCCGGTCAGGTTGCCGAGAAATCCGGTGTGTGGATATCGTCCAAGCGCAACAAACTCACGCGTTGTTACCAGTCCAGGATTTATTCGTTGAGTCAGAACTACTGACAGGGTTTTTGCCAGTTCACTCTGCTTAAAAGCCTCTAATTCCCTGCCATTGATGCGAACAACTCCTTTAATCGGTGGAAGAAGTCTTGACAAAGTCCTTAATATTGTCGTTTTCCCGGAGCCATTTGGTCCCAAAAGAGATATGAATTCTCCTTTTGAAATTTCCTGATTAATATTGCTGACAACGCTTTTTTTGCCATACCCGACAGTTAAGTCACAAATCTGTATCATTTCCAATGTCCGTTGACCGTATCATTGATCATTTATCGTTTATCATTTATCGTTTATCATTTGTTATCTGATTTTAATTTCTCATTCCCATGCTCCAAATTCCAAATACTATCTCACAGCTTAAGTTAGCGCTTATGCTCCCTAACCCCTGCTCCCTAACCCCT
>JAJSZO010000023.1:6627-18319 GCA_030262795.1 Deltaproteobacteria bacterium
TGCTCCCTAACCCCTGCTCCCTAACCCCTAACCCCTGTTTTCACATCCCTGTTTTCATAAAGAAGTTCTTTTCTTCAGCAAAAGACTTATTACTACCGGAGCTCCAAAAAAGGCCGTAATGGCGCTTACAGGAATTTCCACAGGGGAAAAAAGCTGTCTTGCAATCAGATCACAAATGCTTGTCACAATTCCGCCTAAGAGCGCTACTCCGGGGATCAAAAGCTTGTTGTCCGAAGTGCCGAATACAAGCCGGGCCATGTGAGGAACAGCGAGACCAACAAAAGCAACAGGCCCTGCAAACGCGGTTACCATGCCGGCCAGAGCACATGAAACAAGAAGAATCAATAGCCGAAACAGCTTGATATTAACTCCCATGCTTGATGCGTAATCTTCTCCGAGGAGAAGGGCATTAAGGGGTTTGCTTAGAAGATAAACACCCGCAAAAAGCAATCCACCAAGAAAAATCAGTAAATAAACTTCATTCCAGCTAAAGCCGGAAAAACTTCCCAATTGCCAGAGCGTAAATCCCTTTATCTTCTCACTTTCAGCAAAGGCGATAAGGATGCTGGTTATGGCATGACAGGTGTATCCCATCATAAGCCCGATAATCAGCAGGGTGATATTGTTCTTTACTCTGCCTGCAACGACAAGAATAATCATCATAACAAAGTAAGCCCCTCCAAACGCGGCAATAACAGTGATGTAGGGGCTGATGCCGGCCAATCCAAAACTTAACGTGGAAAGCATTACAACAGATACCATCAAAGTGGCGCCGGAAGAGATGCCGAGAATATAGGGCCCAACAATCGGATTCCGGAAAAAAACCTGCAACAGAAGGCCGGAGGTGGCCAGATATGCACCGCCCAATACTGCAGCGATGCTTCGGGGGATGCGTATTTTCCAGACAATAAATCCATTTGTGGAATCCGTAATGTGTTGAGAAACGATCCTGAATATGTCGGAAAAGTTAATATCGACTGATCCGGTAACAAGATTCAAACTAAAGGAAGTAAATAGAAGTAAAGCAAAAAGGCCAAATAATATTTGTCTCTTATTTTGTTGAATTATCAATAACATTCTCATAAATTATCTTTAGGTTTCAGGAAGCTCCATAAAATATTTGTTTTTGTGTCCTGCAAAAAGTTCAGGATGAAGAATAGCTGCAACCTCTTCAATAATCTCGTCCAGCTTGTCTGCGGATTGGGAATAATGCGGCAAAGGACAAAAAATCTTCCCGTCTTTCATGGGTTTAATATTTGCCAGCATCTGTGTTGCATTTGCCAGCTTCTCTTTCGAAGTAATTCCTGTCTTCGGCCCTCTATAGGTAAAAAGGATGTCAGCTTTCTGTCCGCTGGAAAAAAACTTTTCCAGTGTAATCTCCAGTCAGGCCGCCCCCTTAACATCATCAAACAGATACTCGCCTCCGGCAAGGAGAATCATTTCAGCAGCGCCGGAGTTTATGGGCTCTACCAAAACCCGTTTTTCATAGATATCTCCCCATATTACTTTTGGTTTTATTTTAACCCCTGCTGTCTTTTTTGCAACACTCTCAATTGTCTTTGACACCCGTGCTATAAATAAGTCAGCCTCTTTTTCTTTGCCGTAAAACGAGGCCAAAAACTTGATAAAGTACATCCTGGTTTTTAGATCCTTGGCAATCTTTGTGGTAGTGATGACACACGGGATATCAAGTTCTGTAAGCATCGGGATTGCGCTTTCATCCCATGCAAAAACAATATCAGGATCTAAAACCTTCAACCTTTCAAAATCAATTGAGCTGTATTCGCCCAGATAGACCACTTTTCCAGTTTCCATCCCAGCCTTGATTTCAGGGATGGTCCAGTCTTCTTTTTCTTGTGTAACGCCTGCAACGCTATCCACCACCCCAAGCGCTTTCAGAAGCGCAACATCAGCATTCAAGTAAACTACAGCCTTTTTAACGGGTATTTTGATAATCTGATTTTTTTCATAACCATCTGGCGCATTTTGGCCTTTTGGAACCAGCACCAGTGTCCTTCCCAGACCATCGGTTACCTTTTTGCATCCGTTTTCTATATCTTGAATGCTGAATTCTCCAAAATGCTGAAATCCCGGACCACAGCCGGAAAAAAGTATGAGAATGAAGAGACTCAGCAAAATCCATTTCAACATAGATATAGAAAACAGTCTCAATTTTTTCACAAATCCTTCTCCTTTTCCTGCAAATTTTTTACCCTTTCTGCGCTTTCAGCGCTAACAGTTGCATTTGAACAATCATGGGATGTTCCTTTGATACGTTTTTTTCTCAAATTGAAATGCGTGGTCTGAAACAGGTACATAACAAGCCCTATGGTAAAAAGGATTATACCCCCAGCCATAATTCTGATTCCCGGATCTTTTCGAATAATCAGATTAACGTAGGGAACACCTTTATTTGTTTCATTTTGAGGATAGAAGTTTTTCAAATGAAAACTGATACCCTGGTAAAAGGCGGGCATGTTTATAGAAATTTTCTTTTTTACTCCATGTTTGAAATTATCATTGGCAGGATCAATAATTAGGATATCGGCAACAACATCCCGCGCTTTTCCTGCAAAATCAGGGAGAGGAGCATCCTCGCTTTTATAAAATTTCACCTTTAAATTTTCGAGGCTCAACTGCAAATCAGAATACGGAACCTTCATAACTATTCCCTGTTTCAAAATATTGTTGAACAAATTAAAGCCGGCTGCATAAGATGTGAAATGCCCTAATAGAAGGAGAACAAAAGCAACATGCATCACATGAGGCGCAAATTTCAGCACAAAAGCACGGGAACCGGAAAACTTTTCACGTCTTTTTATAAGCGCAGCAACGCTGTCAACAGTACACACAACAGTATTGAGAGTTAGTATAAAAAGAAGAAAAAGGAGCACAAAAAACCACCATGTAACCGTAATTGACTCAAGACCGTAAGTTCTCAACCATTCAAAAAGCATAAGCCTGTCAAGAGGCGAAAATACCGATGGATGAGAACGAAAAAAGAAAAAACCGATCTCAAAATCAAGCACAACAGCCAAAAGGATAAAGACAGTAAGGGTTGAACTCCCCCAAAATTTCCATATATTTTTAATAGCTACCATATCAACAACGGCATCTTGAACCTCCCTGTTTCAGGAAGATAATTAAAGAAAAATACCAGAACAAATCCAGCCACAACAAAGGCGGCTCTATGTTCTATCCTCCATCTTTTTAAAAGGTGAAGATGGAAAAAACATGTATAATAAAACCATGTGGCGGCCGATGAGGTAAGTATATAGTTGGTCCACACCACAGGACTTGACCAGCCCAGATATGACCAGACCTGAACAGAAAAAAGGGCCAGCGAATAACAGGAAAAGCCCCAGATGATAAACTTTGAAAAAACAGGACGCTCTCCTTTGTCTTTTCGAAAAATAAACAAAAGCGCCAGAACAGCCCCTGCCCCGAAACAGGCATGGGCGATAGTTGTGAACAAAAAGAAAATATGGGAAAAGATAGTTTTTGATTGTAGAATAGGGAGATAAAAATCGTTGGGGAAAAAGACCCCGATCAATGCAAAGATGATAATCAGAGGAACAATATAAAGACCCTGTTCAGTTTTTTTGAAGCAAATAAGAACAACTGCCATCATGGCTATACAACCTGGCAGAAAAAAAGGTTCCGCATACATGGGAAGGAGCGGCCAAATAGAGAGATGCCGGATGATGGTAGAAACAAGATTTGCTGCAAGGCCAAGACACAGAAAGAATGTAGACCATGCTTTTTTCGGCAATGGGAGCAGAATCAAGCTTGCTGCATAGAAAACAGCAGCAAGATAAAAAATGTTTATTGATATGTTAGCCGGCAAAGTCAATTGTATATCGCCTTTTCTCCAAAAAAAATCCCCAAACTCAAAGCATGAGTTTGGGGATATCCCTTTTTTATCCACAAAATTTTTAGGATTTGCCCAAAAATAAATTTACATTTTGAGGTGTCGAGGCGCTCGTATGACAAGACGCAAGGAGAGCGAATAGCGAGAGCTATTTAACCGACGAGCAACGCAGTCATGCGGGATGGATCGGCGCATCAAAATGTAAATTTATTTTTGGACGAGTCCTTAGTCAACACCCCTGTCCACGAAAGTGCTGTATATATATGTTACAGACAGGTCTTCTGGCTCTCGGATCATCCTACTTACCGCGCCTTCCCTCCCGGCTTTTAGCCAGGAAGTGACATTAAGGGTTCTGTGCAAACCCTAATTGCGGCGTTTGTCCCCGATCACAGCGGCGGGCCCGCTCCCGTTTTGCACGGGATTCCCTATTAAGCCCCTTGGGGCATCGTGTAACTTTTCATTACTATATGCAAAAAAACTGCATCAATGTCAAGAAGAATTTGAGCGGAGTCCCGTTAGAATTGACAACCGACTCCAGCTATCCATGTCCTTGGCGGTGCTGGATAACCATCGACATAGTAATAGCTCTTATCAAATATATTCTTTACTCTGCAAAAAAGACTCAGCATCTTAAAGCCGTATTCGGCCCTGAAATCGGCTGTAGAATATTGTGGAGACGTTTCTGTATTGTCTGATCTGCTGAATTGTCTGGAAACATACAGTGTATTTAGCGTCAAAGAGAAATTTTTTGTTGGATTGCAGATAAAATCAATTTTCACCTTATGTTTGGGCTTGCATGGCAGCCACTTTCCCGTAAGGTCATCTTTTGCTATAAGATAAGTGTAGGAAGGCTTTACAATAAAAATATCTGCCGGTTTTAAACTAAAAGAAACATCGGCCCCCTTATAGCTTGATTTTCCAAAGTTTTCATATCTTCCGATGCCTTCGTCCCCGCGAACATAAGCAATCCTGTCAGTTATTTTATTGTAAAAAACAGAAAGATTGCTGGAAAACGATTTTACGGGCTGGTAAAAAAAGGAGAGGCTGTAATTTGTCGCCTTTTCCATGGTCAGATTCGGATTAGGCTTGGTTGTGCTGGTTTCATTGTACCGCTGACGGAAGGTCGGGATATTGTTTGTCTTATTTGCAGAAAGTTGAATACCGTATAAATCTTTTTCAAATTTTATTTTGACTTCAGGATTGATTGCCTCATTGAATTCGGAATAAAAATTTCCTCGAAGACCGAGTGTCAATGTCACAGGCATTGCATCAAATTTAATGTCCTTTATCCCGAAGATACCGTATTTTTCCTCTTTTTTTGAATCTATCTTATTTCCGGATAACTGTCCGAGTTCAAAACTTACTCCACTGTTGATTTCACCCCATCTTCCCGCAGGAATCTTTGCGGTTATATTCTCACCATAAGTCTTTGTGCGCAAAAGTGTATACAAATTTTTGTCAGGATTATTGCTGATCTTTTCAACAAAGGTAAAATAGGTCTTGCTTTTTACTGATTTGTTTCCGGCAATAAAAAGGGTGGAAACGGTCTCATATTCGGATCTTGCGTTGGGTGTAGGGTAGTCAGGCAGGCCAGCCCTTCCTGCATCCTCTTTAAAATAATCCCCGGAGAGACTGAATTCATAATTTTCATCCAACATATATCCGAGCTTAATTCCCGCTCTCTTTTTTTCCTTATCCCCGTTGGTTCTGTAACCATCAGTCTTTTCAAAACCTGCTGAAAGCCCAACAGAAAATGGAGCTGCTTCTTGATGATAATTCATATTGCAGTTTTTTGTGGCAAGATTGCCTCCATAAGTCTCAAATTTGCCATGGCTCCCTTTTACTCTTTTGGTCGTTATATAGATTACACCACCGCTTGAATCATCTCCAAACTCCACGCCGCCGTCACCTTTATAGATTTCTATCTTGTCAATATTGTTTACAGATACCATATCCCATTTGACGGCCCGATAACCTGAAGTTGGATCATTGATAGTGCGGCCATCAAGGATGACCTTGACCATGTATGAACCTCTCAACGATACAGACGACTCACCCGCGTTTACCCCTGGAATCTGATTCAAAAGATCGGGCACAGTCCGCACATTCATCTTTTCGATATCCCGGGCAGTAATCACGATCTTATCCGACTCCTCCATTGCTGCCCATCCAGCAGTCAATTGAATAAAAAAAATGCTGAGTAAAACAAGAAAGAAGTTGCAGACTTTTAATTTCACCAATTTTCCCTGTTTCCTCATAAGCACCAAGTTATTTTGTAAATGTTTACAGATAGCATTTATGCCATACCCGGCATCATGGCCCTCCGGCTCCCAGAATCAGCTCAAAATCAACTCTGTCCTGAAACCTTTTTTTCCTGGTCTTAACTGTATCAACCTCGCATGAAAATATTCCCGCACCCTTGAATAAATTTTTTTCCCATAGCAGATGCCCCTCAGGCGGCATATAAAGTGCTGCCCCGTTATTGGCGCAAACAGCCACGGCAATATTTTCGGTGGTTTTAATCCTTGCCAAAAGTCTTTTTTGGGGATCAAGCTGCTGCATTGGAAGCAGAACCAGATCGCACCCGGTTTTGGCCAGCGCAAGGGCAAGCTCCGGATGTTTAAAATAATCAAAAAGTAGTATTGCAATTTTAGCGGTTCCGAATTTAATAACCGGAAAAGGAGCTTCAATATCCTGCCCGGAATCTCCAATAGTATATTTTAGAGTCTCAGCATGGGTAATCAGCAAATAATCTATCACGCTTTTATCATGTTTCACTGCAACTGCAAATCCAGCTTGATATTTTTCAGCCAGTCTTTTCACTTTGTTCAAATTAAAATCACCAGCGCGTATTTCCGGCAGCAAATAAAAAAGCGGACATTTATTTCTATATTCTATCATATTTGTTTCAATTGATGCCGAGTCAAAAATCCCATCTTCAGGCACAACAAGTTCAAGCTTCAAAGTTCCGGGCTGCGGCAGTTTATAATAATTTGTCAGGTCACTGACAAGCCGGCGGTCAAGATAAATTGACCGGTAAAACAATGGATTCCGCTTTGCCAGAATAGTTTGGCGTTTAATTCCTGCAATCTTTCCATCTTTATTAAGAGGAATTTCAGCCATAAATAGACGGGAATCTTCATTCTTGCCTTCAAAAAGAAGATCACCTGCCGGATCAAAAAGATATGAGGCCGATTTACGGCAATCCATTATAAGATCTTGCCCTGTGCGGTTGCATGCAGCCAGGAAAAATCCGTTTTCCATAGCTCTGGACCGCCATAAAGCTCCGGGATCAAGATCACCCGGCGGCCAGTTAGCAGGTACCAGCAACAGATCAACACCTTTCAAAGCCATGGATCGGGGCAGCAGGCCATAATAAGTATCAGAGCAGATCAGCAGCCCCACCCGACCCCAGGGTGTATCAAAAAACCCCTTCTGGTCTGCGCGACCCGGACATGACCAGCGTGATTCAGCATTTATCTTTCTGTAGGTGCATATCCGGCGGCCGGCCGGATCAATAACAATGGCGCTGTTGTAATAGATCCATGTTGCATTATCACGTTCTGCCATGCCGATTATAATATAGGCACCATGTTCCTTTGCTATTTCAGCTAAAGAGGTCAGCAACCAATCGTCTTTTGATATTACATATTTGGCAATATCGTCCCGGGATGAGAAAGAATATCCGGAAACCGCCAGTTCAGGATTTAAAATCAGATCAGCGCCCTGGTTGGCAGCCTTCCGGTTTAACTCAATAATATTTTGGCGGTTTACCTCCAAATTCTTGTGCCGGACATTCAAATGGATAAAGGCAATTTTTAACTTGTTTTCAGTTCGTTGTTTTTGCGAATTATGATCAATAGCCCCAACCTGAGACTTATTTTGCATGCAGCCATCGGCAAGAATAAAAATTATAAATATTACCAACGTTATTTTTAAAATAGGGATCAAAAGGCTTACCACATTGCTTTTTCATAATTTTCTAAAATATTTTGATCTTTTGTCACCAAAATATTACGATTTACGGTTGCATTAGGAACGACGAATCCATCAAAACAACTCGTTACGAGGCTCTGCCTTGTAATGCAATTTTTGAGGCTCTGCCACGAAATGAGAGGAGGCAGAGCCTCATATAATGCATTCCCAGTCTGGAGACTGGGAACGAGGGACATATGAAACGCATATTTTCATGGGCGTCCCTTAGTTGTCTCACGTTCATCATACGTTCGTGAATTTGTTGAGCGAATGACACCGTTGTTCTGCTCAAAACAGAAATCCGATAGCGTCTCCTATATGTTCACCTGTCCCATGATACAATTGCTTTCTGGTATAAAGCGATTCCAGGAGATTCACGCCTTCCGCAAGGATGTCAGGGGCAAGACACGAATCATGATGCCCTGGCAAGATGCCTCGAATCGTCTCAAGTTGACTGAGCTGACAATATGAACGATACAGGGAAACAGGATCGGTGCTTGGATAATGGGCATAAATCATGCCTCAATACACGAGATCACCTGTCAGAAGATAGCCGGTATGACGTTCATAGAGACAAATACTTCCCGGACTATGCCCTGGGGTATGAAAAATGTCCAGGAGAAAGTTACTATTGCTCACGCAATCTCCGTGGTGGACAATATGTGGTGTCTTCACGCGGGGAGGGACATACGATTCAAGGACAAACTGACTGTCCTGTGGTGGCGTAAATGGAACCTTGGCGATTTGTGCTTTCAGGACTGATAACGGAATTGGAATAGCATCACGCAACCATGATGCCTCCTGTTCATGAACATAGACGGTCTCAAACTGAGCATGACCACCAATGTGATCCCAATGGACATGGGTCGTGATGACATTGATTGACGATGAGGTCAGGGAACGGACAAGCGAGTGAATATTTCCTATTCCCGTTCCCGTATCAACCAACCATGACACGTCCTTTCCTCGAAATAAATATGACAGGGTATGTTCCCAATGGGCATTTTCGCCAATCGCAATAATATCGTTCTCAATATACTCTACTGTGTACCACATGGTTTAGAATGTTCTGGTGCTAACAGTTCGTTATGTTCTGATAGTTTTTAACCTATTGATAAAATTGACCCAAAATTGGCAGACTGCTGATCACAGAGTTGCTGTTGTTTACAAAGTGTAAAACACGCCTGAATGGCTAAAACTCATACCTGTAACTGGCATAAAAGGCGCGGCCAGGCTTTGGAAACCCCTTTTTCTCGTAATAATCCTTATCAAAGAGATTCTCCGCCTTCAGGGTGAGCCGATGGTGCTCAAGTAAAGTTACACCAACCACTAAATCCACCACCGTAAAGGATGGGTACTTCAACTCCGGATAACCCGCGGCATTCCAGTCGGTATCCTTCATCATGCCCTGGTTGCGACAATGCAACTTACCGTCAACCATGCCGTCATCATACTGGATGCCGTAGTTTACCGTGTATTTAGCCACGTTATGGATATCTTTCATGGTGCCGTCTGGCTGTTCTTTCTCGGCCTTGAACATATGGGTGGAGTTGACAAAGAGCGCCAGAGACCGCTCCCAGTTAAGGGGAGCGCCGATGTCAAAGGAAAGGGTGGTTTCCATGCCGTACATTTCAGCACCGAGGCTGTTTTCATAGGTTCCCGTGTTGTCTCTTGTCACCTTGATGATTTTGTCATCAACATCCGTATGGAAATAGGTGAGATCCAGGGAAATGCCCCATTGGGGCTGATCGTAGCCGACACCAAGGTCATAGGTAATGGAGGATTCCGGATCAAGATTCGGATTACCCATGGTAATCATGGTCACCCCACCAACCTCCCGTTCTGCATAGCCGGCAAGCTGGGCCGCGCTTGGCGGCACAAATCCCTTACCAATGGTGGCATGCAGGCGGATTCCCTGATCAAAGTTGTAATTGAGACCGGCTCTGGGACTGAAAGTGGAAAAGCTTTCGGTGTTCGGTGTAAAGTTGGTTTTGTAGGAAGTTGCCTTGCTCTCCACATCAAAGGTGTCATAGCGGCCACCGGCCGTGGCCGTGAACCGTTCATCCATGAATTTCCAGACTGTTTCCAGATAACCGGCCCAGTTCTCCCGGCCTTCGTTGGGTGAAGAAGGGGCCTTTCTGGTGCCATCCTGGTTATACTTGCGGCTTTCCTTGTCAATATTCTGGTAATCAATACCCGCGATAAAACGATGACCTGCCCAGGTGTATTCATCCTTGACCTGGAACCCAAGCCAGTCAATTTCCGAGTCATAACTTCGATATTGGGCAACCTGGACAAAAGGAGCGCGCCTGCCGGTGTAGTGCTTGTAGTTTTCTGCTGTTTCGTTGGTTTTATAGGTGGTAAAACTAAACCGGTTATTCGTGCCTAATTCGCCCCCTATGATAAAGTCTATCCCGTAACGGTCAATGTCCTTGTTGCCCGATTTGTCGTCACCAGCAAATGTGTCACCAGGTGTTTCAATATCACGTCCCTGGTAGAAATCGCCGCTCATATCAAGTCGCCATGTTTCGCCCAGATCGGCGCCAAGGCGCAGCATGCCATTTTGCGTTTTATAGCTGGTATGTGCCCGGGTTTCGCCGTTACCCATTTTGAGGTCATCTGCCTGATCGAATCGTCGGGCGAAAAGATCAAAGTCAAACCATTCGCCAAGACCGCCACCAATAGCCGCATTCTGAAAGTTGGTCTCAAAAGAGCCAAAACCGATCTCGGCCATGCCGGTGAGCTCATCCGTGTGTTTTTTCGTAATGATATTAATCACACCACCCATGGCCTCACCGCCATAGAGCGACGACGCCGGACCCTTCAGGACCTCAATCCGTTCGATATTGCCCGAGAGAATGGTGGCAAGATTGGTAGCCCCGGCCGGGCGGCCATTGATGAGCACCAGGGAGTGTTTGGTGATACCGGAAAATTCCGGCCGGAAACCGCGGATGCCGATACCAGCCAGAGCGCCGGGATATTCGATTACACCGATAGAGCTATTTTTTTTCAACTGCTCGGTGATCGTTCCGCCGATGGTCAGTTCTATAGTCTGGCTGTCGATCACCTCTACCTTGGTCGGGATATTTTTAATATTCTCTTCGCTGCGGGTGGCGGTGACCACCACATCGTCCATGGTCTGTTGGCCAACTGCTTCTTCTTGGGCAGCAGCCGGCAGTCCGATGATAAGCAGCAGGGTCAATGTCAGCAATAACGATTTGATACACATACGGTTGTTCATGTTCATCTTTCTTCTCCTTTTTTATTACTTTGTGATGTAAGGAACGTGGACGAAATAACTTCCGCAACTATGCATCACAGCATCAGGCCATCTTTGCCCGATCTAAAATCACAAAAATCTTGAAATAGCTCGCTATTCCTTCGACTTTTGTGCCTATTTTAAATCGGGTAGATCGAACAAACCTGACCTAAATCTGTGCGCCTACTTGCGGAAGTTAATTCGTCAACGTTCCTTACATTTATAGATATAACGGCGTTTAAGCTATAGGCAACCGATCTCCCTTCAAAAAAACAGGAAACCGAAAAATCACCCACCAGATAGGGCAAAACGCATTTGGAAATTTTAGGAACCTCTTGAATCTCCTTTTTACCGAACTTCCTTTTTACCGAATTTCCTCACATGTAAGATATTGCTGAGAACGCACCGAGCAATATCAATATCAGACCGGAGATCCTTTGGAACATCATCCTGTGTTGCGGTGCCTCGGTCTTGAGCTTTCCGGAAAACCAGCCTGCCAGAACACAAATAATGATAAGCGGAGAAACCGTGGTTCCGATACCGAAAAGAGCCATTATTATACCGCCCGATATTATTGACGACATCTT
>JAJSZO010000024.1:0-12876 GCA_030262795.1 Deltaproteobacteria bacterium
GGTTCCAACGGGTACGGAACGTATTTTATTTGTTGACGATGAAGAACAGATTGTTCAAATGGTACAACAGATATTGGAAAGCCTTGGCTACCATGTCACGCCGCGTACCAGCAGTGTGGAAGCACTCGAAGCTTTCATGGCAAAGCCGGATGGATTCGATCTAATAATCACCGACATGACCATGCCAAATATGACCGGCGCTGAATTAGCCCTCAGGCTTCTAAAGATCAGGTCAGATATTCCCATTATCCTTTGCACAGGATTCAGCGAGTTAATGGACGAAAACAAGGCTAACGCTATAGGGATTCGGGGATATGTTATGAAACCTGTTATCAGAGATAAGATTGCCGGAATCATAAGGGAGGTGCTGGATGGATGCAGAGAAAAAGGAATAATGGCGCGTATTCTTATTATAGATGACGATGTTCAAGTACTGGATATGCTCAGACAAACATCAGAGCACGAGGGGTATGAGGTGGTGGATGCTACCAATGGTAAGGAGGGGATAAGGCTTTATCGTGAAAACCCGGCTGATCTAATCATCACAGACATCATTATGCCGGAGAAGGAAGGTATTGAGACGATCATGGAACTCAAACAAGACTTTCCTGATGTGAAGATCATTGCCATTTCAGGTGGTGGACGAATCGGTCCGAAGGGATATCTAAGCATGGCCAAAAAATTAGGCGCACGGTACACCTTTTCCAAACCTGTTGAACGAGAAGAGCTTTTGGCGGCGGTTCGGGAACTTATAGGTGGGGGGAAAATGAATATCGAATAGGTATTAACCAGGAGACGAATCAAACATGGAAATGATGGCATTACATCTATTAATTCTCGAAGACAACCCTAATGATGCTGAACTCGCAGTAAAGGAACTCGAACGTGAAGGGTTTGACGTAAAATGGACCAGGGTGGATACGGGGAAAGCCTTTAGAAAGGCATTAGCCGAAAAACCCGATCTGGTACTGGTTGACTATTCCCTCCCCTCTTTTAACGGCCCTACCGCCATAGAGGTACACCGGCAACTTGATCTTGAGATTCCGCTGATCATTGTTTCAGGCACGATAGGCGAGGAAATTGCTGTGGAATGTATGAAATACGGTGCAACGGATTATGTCTTGAAAGACAACCTCTCCCGTCTGGGTCCTGTTGTAAAACGGGCGCTTGGGGAGATGAAAATATACCGGAAAAGCAAGCAGGCAGAGGATGCGTTACGGGAAAGCGAGGAGAGATACCGCGTGTTGTTCGAGACCGCCAAAGATGCCATATTTGTAAGCGATGAGACTGGGAGGTTCGTGGATGTCAATCAGGCAGCTTGTGAATTTCTGGGCTACAGCAGGGAAGAATTGCTAAAACTGGGTCCTAAAGAGATTGATGCCGATCCGACAGGATATGATGCATTTATCAAAGTTCGGAACGGACTGACAGATAAATTGACCTTTGAAATTAACCAGATAAAGAAAGATGGGACGCATTTGCCCGTGGAAATTACAGGGAGTTTCTTCAATGAAAAGGGTAAGCAAAGGGCTTTAGCAATTGCTCGGGATATCACCGAGCGTAAGAAAACAGAGGAAGAAAAGAAAAAACTTGAAGCTCGACTCCACCGGGCTCAAAAAATGGAAGCTATCGGGAAATTGGCTGGAGGCATTGCTCACCGGTTTAACAACGCCTTATGTGTGATTACGGGAAACCTTGATTTATTTGAGATGAATTTTCCCGGTAATGAGAAGGTAACTGATTATACCAGGGAAATGAAAGATTCCATTCGCCGAATGACCCGACTGACCGCTCAATTGCTGGCCTATGCCAGAGGAGGCAAATATCAGGCTAAAACGATATCATTGCGTGATTTCGTAAGAGATACACTGCTTTTGGTCAAACATACCATTGATTCCGCCATATCTGTGGATACAGATCTGCCTCCGAGGGTTTGTAACGTAAAGGCCGACCTGACGCAGATGCAGATGGCTCTGTCCGCTGTTCTAATCAATGCTGCCGAGGCGATGGATGGTAAAGGCCAAATCCGGATTGCCTGTAGAAATACGATGATAACAGATGAAACTGCCGTAGATTTCCCTGAACTAAAACCTGGAAACTATATCAGCCTGACGATAACCGATGACGGCAAGGGCATGGATGAAGAGACAAGAAAGCGAATATTTGAACCTTTTTTTACCACCAGGTTTGAGGGGCGTGGTCTTGGGATGGCGGCGGCATACGGTATTGTCAAAAATCATGATGGCTGGATATCAGTTGATTCCGAATTAGGCAAAGGGACTATTGTCAAAATCTATTTGCCTGCGGTTGAAGCTATTGTTAAAGAACATTCAAAACCAAAAACCGAACCGATTAAAGGCAGGGGCACCATACTAATTATTGAAGATGAAGAGATGGTTATGGAAATGACCCGGAAAATATTAGAAATGCTGGGTTACAGTGTCCTGAAGGCCAAAACAGGGCAGGAGGCCATTAACGTTGCCAAAACCTTTGACGATGACATTGATCTTGCCATGCTTGATATTCTTTTACCTGATATGAGCGGTAATGCTATCTATCCGTTTCTCATGAAAGCTCGCCCTGATCTGAAGGTGATAGTTTGCAGTGGTTATTCCGCAGATGGACCGGCTCAGGAAATTCTGAATGCAGGTGCTGAAGATTTCATTCAAAAACCGTTTTCTATCTCAAAATTATCAGAAAAACTGAAGAAAACATTAGAAAGTGAGAAGTGAATAGTGAAAAGTGAAGGTGATTTATATGTCAGTATACACGGACAACGCCAAGCTGAGAAACCATGAAAAAAATTGGTAAGCTTATAGCGATACAGATCTTCTTCCTGTTTGTTATCTTATTCATATATGGTCCATTGTCGCATGCGCAGGAGGAAACAAAAAAGCATGTGCTTGTGCTTAATTCTTACCACAAGGGTTTTCTCTGGACTGACAATATCGTAAAAGGAATCGAATCTGTTTTGGAACAGGAAAAAAATAATATTGAACTTAAAATCGAATATATGGATACAAAAGCAACAGGATATAAAACGGAATATAAAGAACGGCTATATGACCTCTATAAATATAAATACGGCAATAAGAAGTTTGACCTTATCATATCAACCGATGATAATGCATTTGATTTTTTACGTGAATATCATAAAAATCTATTTTTCGGAGTTCCAATTGTTTTTTGCGGCGTGAACAATCTTGACGCTCCCAATATTATAAACAAGGATGTATTTACAGGAATGATTGAACATCATTCGATAAGAGAGACAATAAACATTGCTTTAAGCTTACATCCAGGGACCGGGCAGATAGTCTTTGTTGTCGATAATACGCCTTCCGGAGTACATATGTGGAAGCAGATACAAGGACTATTTAAATATTATGAAGATATCCGGATGACTCGTATTGATAATAGTTTATCTATGGAGCAGATTGAGGATAAAGTAAGTAAATTATCCGATAATGTAATAGTGTATTGGGGGACATTCCATCGCGATAAGTTTGGGAAGTTTTATTCTTTTAAAGATGGTAGCTTACGCGTATCCAAAGTAAGTTCGCGGCCATTATATGGACATTCCGGCCAGCTTCTGCCTTATGGCATTGTCGGGGGAAAGCTGCTTGGCGGCTTTTATCAGGGCCAGATTGCAACAGAAATGGCCCAACGCATTCTAAGGGGAGAAAAGGTGCGGGATATTCCTGTGTTAACAGAGCCACAAACCCGGTATATGTTTAATTATGAACAAATGAAACGGTGGGGTATCAAGGTTTCTGACCTGCCCGAAGGCAGTGTCGTTATCAACCAGCCCTACTCATTCTATGAAGAAAACAGGGTTCTGATTTGGTGTATAATTGCAACTATGATTTTTCAAATGTTGATTATTATCAGTCTTGTTATGAATATTGCAAGACGCAAGAAAGCGGAAAAAGATCTAAATATAAGTGAGGAAAATTTTAGAAAACTTTTAGAATATTTGCCTGTTGCAACAGCAATTTTAGATAAAAATAAAAATACCGAGTATGCGAACAGGAAATACGAAGAAACAATTGGATACAACTCAAAAAATACAAATGTAGCGGACTGGTTTCTTCTCGCTTATCCTGACGATGAATACCGGAAATGGGCGCTTGAAAAGTGGAATGTGGATGTTAAAAAGGCATTAAGGGAAGGAAAAGAGATAGAACCATCTGAATATAACATTACCTGCAAAGATGGCAAAGTGAGAGTAATGGAGATTTCAGGGGCTTTTGTGGCTGATAAAATGATAGCAATATTTAATGATATCACTGAACGTAAGCAGACAGAGGAAGCGCTGAAAGAGAGCGAAGAAAAACTCAGAAATATAATTGAGCACAGCACAAACGTGTTTTATTCTCATACGCCGGAACATGTGATTACTTATATGAGCCCACAGGTGAAAGAAATTCTTGGTTATGAAGTAAGTGAGGTAATGATAAGATGGACTGAATTAGCTTCTGATAACCCTGTAAATGAAAAGGGATTTGAACTAACTGTAAAGGCAATTGAAACAGGTAAACCTCAACCACCATACAAACTGGAATTTATACATAAAAGTGGAAAAAAGGTGTGGATTGAGGTTCATGAAGGACCGGTTGTTGTTGATGAAAAAACCATAGCAATTGTCGGGGCATTTACAGATATCACTGAACGCAAGCAGGCAGAGGAAGAATTAGCAAAACACCATGAGAATTTGGAAGGCTTGGTACAGGAACGTACTGTTGAACTCGAAAAACGTGTTGCAGAAGTTGAGCAGCTCAACAGCGCAATGGTAAATCTTATGGATGACCTGCATGTCAGTAATAAAAACCTTGAGGTCACAACCCACCAATTGGGCAATACCAACAAGGAGCTGGAAGCCTTTGCATATTCCGTATCCCACGATCTCAGGTCCCCGCTGCGGAGCATTGATGGTTTTTCCCAGATATTGCTGGAAGACTATTCGGGTATTTTAGACAAACAGGGGCGGCATTACCTGCAAAGAGTTAGGGCAGGCACGCAGAATATGGGTCAACTTATAGATGACATCCTCAGACTTTCCCGCAGTGGACGTCATTCCATGGACAAAAAAACAATCAATATGGAGTCCATTGTCAGAGAAGTTTGCAAATCATTTGCAAATGAATTAAAAAACAGGAAAGTTGACTTTGTTGTTCATGAATGTCCACCTGTTTTTGCTGATTCTCATCTAGTAAAAATCATGTTTACGAACCTGCTGTCCAACGCGTTAAAATTTACCGGAATCCGCGAAAATGCGAAAATTGAAACAGGTTCTATGGCTGAAGAAGGCCATACAGTCTTTTTTATAAAAGACAATGGCGCGGGTTTTGATATGCAATATGCTGATAAATTGTTTATTCCGTTTCAGCGGCTCCATCGTGCAGAAAAATATGAAGGTTCAGGCATTGGCCTGGCAATTGTTCAACGTATAATTCACAGACATGGTGGCCGGATCTGGGCGGAATCGAAGATAAATGTGGGAACGACATTTTATTTTACTCTTACCGTTTAAACGGCCACCTCAGATCCATCAACTTTTGTGATCTGAGCCTATATTTGAGATTTGGGCAAATCTGACCTAAATTTATGCGCCTACTTGTGGAAGTTAATTCGTCCACGTTCCTAAACAGGGGGAAACAACACATGGAAATGATGGCATTACATCTATTAATTCTCGAAGACAACCCTGATGATGCTGAACTCGCAGTAAAGGAACTCGAACGTCAAGGGTTTGACGTGAAATGGACCAGGGTGGATACGGAGAAAGCCTTTAGAAAGACATTAGCCCAAAAACCCGACTTGATCTTAGTTGACTATTCGCTTCCATCTTTTGACGGCCTGGCCGCGCTGGAGGTACACCGGCAACTTGATCTTGATATTCCGATAATCATTGTTTCAGGCACAATTGGCGAAGAAATGGCTGTTGAATGTATGAAATTCGGTGCCACGGATTATGTTTTGAAAGACAATCTCTCACGTCTTGGCCCTGTTGTAAAACGGGCGCTTGACAAAATGAAAATATACCGGAAAAGCAGGCAGGCAGAGAAGGCGTTGCGGGAAAGCAAGAGCCGATACAAACGCTTGTATTCTATGACCAGGTTGATGTGCGACAACCTGCCTGAGCTTATATGGGCAAAAGATTCGGAAAACAAATTTATCTTTGCAAACAAAGCTTGTTGTGAACAATTACTTAATGCCAAAGATACTGATGAGCCTATTGGAAAAACAGACATGTATTTTAGCAACAGGGAAAAAGAATCCCATCCTGAAAATCCTGAGTATCATACATTCGGAGAAACATGCACGGGTTCTGACCTGGTAGTTCTGGAAACGGAAAAACCGCTAAGATCCAACGAATTTGGGAATCTTCAAGGAAAACTTGTTTATCTTGATGTATCTAAAGCGCCTTTTCGGGATGAAAATGGCAACCTGATAGGAACGGTCGGCTGTGCCAGGGATATAACAAAAGAAAAAGAAATAGAAAGAAAGCAGAAGAAAGAAAAGGAAGAAAAGTTAAAACTCGAAACCCAACTCCGTCAGTCCCAGAAGATGGAAGCCATCGGCGTTCTGGCCGGGGGCATTGCTCATGATTTTAACAATATACTGACCACCATCATCGGGAATGCCGATCTATCATTAATGGATGGTATAGAAAATGAGCAATTACGCAATGACATGAAAGAAATCAAAAAAGCAGGCGAAAAAGCAGCTTCTTTGACCCGGCAGCTTCTTGCCTTCAGCCGCAAGCAGATAATCAAGCCTAAGTTTCTGGATATTAATGAATTATTAACAGATATGGAAAAGATGCTTGGCCGCCTTATTGGAGAGGATATTGAGTTGTTGACGATTCCTGCTCCTGCATTGTGGCAGATAAAAATAGACCCCGGCCAGATTGAGCAGATACTCTTGAACATGGTGGTTAATGCCAAAGACGCTATGCCACAGGGAGGAAGTCTTACTATTGAGACAGCCAATGCTGATCTGAACGAGAATTATTTTCGCGAGCACGGTATTGAAGGAAAAATGTTAGGTCATTATGTAATACTAACCGTAAGCGATACCGGAATCGGAATGGACAAAGAAACCCGGGAACATATCTTCGAGCCTTTCTTCACCACAAAGGAAATCGGCAAGGGCACGGGATTGGGCCTGTCCACAGTCTATGGCGTTGTCAAACAGAACAATGGATTTGTATGGGTTTACAGCGAGCCTGGCCAGGGTTCTACCTTCAAGATCTATTTTCCTGAAGCGAAAAAGGATGCGGGGCCGGAGGAAAAACAACAAACTACGGCATTCGAACTTGACGGTTCTGAGACTATTTTGATTGTAGAAGATGATGATTCGCTCCGAACTTTTGTGCAAAAGGTTCTTCAGAGCTATGGGTACAGGTGCCTGGATGCTGAAAATGGCGAAGATGCCCTGAGAGTCTGCAAGGAGTATGATGGTCAGATTGATCTGATGATAACTGATGTGGTAATGCCGAAGATGGGCGGCGGTGAAGCAGCAAAACGACTGCAGCCTCTTTATCCACAGATGAAGGTGATTTATATGTCAGGATACACGGATAACGCCATAGTTCACCACGGTGTTCTGGAGCCGGGGCTGAATTTCCTTGAAAAGCCTTTTACAACAAAAGTTTTGATGCGCAAAGTGCGGGAGGCGCTGGAATAATTCTATGAAATCAAAGCTTATTTTATGTGTTTTATTAATATTGCTCCTAATCGGATGTGCTGATAATGATGAGCCGACCGTACAGAAAAGATATGATTTTAAAGGAACTTCCAAACAAACCGAAAAAACACTGAACTGGATGGGACACTGGCTTGGCGATCATGATCGTGAAACCCTTGTGCGGGAGATTGCCCAGGATTTTGAATTACTGAATCCCGATATAAATATTAATCTCAAATTTCCCGGTCAAATAATGGGATTACGCAGTAGAGAGAAAACAGGTAAATTTATAGCCAACATGATAAAAACAGGTAATATAGAGTGGGATATTGTATGGCTGGATGACTTCATTTACCTGCGAGCTGCAGAAGAACTGGGAGATCTCCAATGGGGCAAAAAATATCTTGTGAATTTTGAAGATGTGCCCGGTTTTAAAGAAACACAGAAATCCTTTATCATAAATGATCCTGTTTACAGAGAACAAACAGGAGGCATAATAGCAGGGCCGTATATAGAAGGTTATTACTATGCAATTTACTATAATAAAGACGTTGCAGAAACAATGAGTCTTCAAATAAAAGAGTATGGTATGACTTTTGACGATCTATTAGAATACGTTCAAACTGTATATAAATACAATAAGGAACATAATAGTAATATTGCAGCATTTTATGAAAGCAAGAACTATATTACTATGGAATTATTATTCCGGAACCTCTATAAATCCGAGCTCAAAGATTTCAAGAAAATTAAAGAAGAAACAGGCTCAGAACAAAAAAACAACGCTCTCCTGAGGACTTTTAATGCTTTTGAAGAGCTGGGCAAATATAATCCGTTAATAGATTCCCATAAGGAAAATATCTGGTATCAGACAAGACATTTTATATTGAAAGATAAATGTTTGTTTTATGTTAACGGCGTCTGGATGTATAATCACTGGATGAGCATGGACGAAGAAGAAACAAAAAAGATGATTCCCGCAGAACTGCCGGTATTTCAGAAAGTGGACTATTACCTTGGAGGCTTTATTCCGGCATGGGCTGTAATGAAAAATTCCCCAAATAAAGAAGAAGCAATTAAGCTTTTGATGTTCTGGAGCAGAGCACGGGTTGCCGAGAAATGGGTTCGGTATGCAAAAGCGCCTACAGGACTGGCTGGCAATATCAGTTCTTCTGATATCGGCGCTGATCCTTTTGCTCGATTCCTTACAAAGATCACAGATAAATATGGCAGCAATGTTCATTATAGCGCTAATGCAGGATACATCCTGGGAGAAAAAAATCAGCTTCTGCAGCAGAAGATCAACAAAAAACTGTTGCAGCTATTAGACGGCAATATAACCGCTCAACAGGCTTATAATGAGATTATGAAAGAGGTTATATGAAAAAAAATTATCTAAGTTTAAGTACGAAAATGTTTTTATTTACTATAATGCCGTTTGTTTTGGTGATTATAATAATCAGTATATTGTCGATTCAGCACAGGATAGAATATGAAAGAAAGCTGACTTCAAACAGAATTGAATCTTATGTAACTCTATTGGAAAGTGGCGATTTAAGCTTTAACAGCATAAAACAAAAGAAAAAAATAGAAAAACTTCTTGATGAGAAAGTTTTATCAGCCGAACTTATAAAAAGAGACCGCAGTATTGCCTTTACCACCGGCGCTCCCGAATATGAGATTAATAAAGAACAGATCAACAAAGCATTTCAAGGTTATATTATAACTTTTACCAGACATAACAGAATCCCCGTTCAAATCTCACTGCGCCCAATTATTGTCAAAGATACAGTAGTTGCTATTCTTCACCTTGAACTTTCATTTGAAAAATCTAACGACAGGAACAAACAATATACATTGTTTGTTCTATTCCTGAATATATTCGGTATAATATTATCATTCTTATTAATATATTTTCTGTCTAAAAAAATTATATTAAACAGGCTTAAGGGTTTGGCTGATATGTGTTCCGAGATCAGGAGAGGCAATCTAAATCACCGGCTGTCTGTTAAATCACATGATGAGCTTGGGATACTTGCCTTAACCTTTAATAATATGACAGAGAAACTGGCTGAACGAAATAAACAGTTGAAGGATGAGAAACAGAAAGTTCTTGATAATATCAGGGAATTGGGAAAATACCGTGAACACCTTGAATCATTAATAAAAGAACGAACCAAAGAACTGGAAGAAAAAAACAAAGAACTTGAGCGATTCAATAAACTCTTCGTTGGCAGAGAGTTCAGGATCAAAGAGTTGAAAGATAAAATAAAAGAGATAGAAAAAAAGATTATCTGATAATAGAAAAAAATATTATGTATAATATAAAACGAAATATTACTTTCATTATTTTCATTTTTCATTTTATGAATTCATTACTATTTGCACAAGAAAATCCAACAAAAAACATTCTCATCCTGAATTCTTACCACAAGGGTTTTCTCTGGACTGACAATATTGTAAAAGGGATAGAATCTGTTTGGGAACCTGAAAAAAATAATATTGAACTTTCAATAGAATATATGGATACCAAAACCATAGGTTATGAAACAGAATACAAAAAACAACTGTATGATCTTTATAAATATAAATATAGAAATAGGAAGTTTGATCTTATTATTTCTTCTGATGATAATGCGCTTGATTTTCTCCATGAATTTCATCAAGATCTATTTCCCGGAGTTCCGATTGTTTTCTGCGGAGTGAATAATCTCAACATTTCCAATATGATAGACAGGGAAGTGTTTACAGGGATTATTGAACTTCATTCGGTAAAAGAGACCATAGACCTTGCTTTAAGATTACATCCCGAAACAAGGCAAATCGTCTTTGTTGTTGAAAATTCGCCTACCGGAACCTATCTCTGGAACCAGATAAAAGGACTATTGAAATACTATGAAGATATACGGACAACTCGTATTGATGACAGTTTATCTATGGGGCAGATTGAGGATAAAATGAGTAAATTATCCGATGATGTAATAGTGTATTGGGGGACATTCCATCGTGATAAGTTTAGAAAATATTACTCTTTCGAAGAAGGCGCCTCGCGTGTATCCAAAGCAAGTTCGCGACCGATGTATGGGCATAGTGTGCAAATTTTACCTTATGGTATTGTTGGAGGAAAACTGCTTGGTGGTTTTTATCATGGACAGGTTGTGGCAAAAATGACTCAACGCATTCTGAGGGGTGAAAAAGTGCGGGATATTCCTGTGTTAACAGAGCCGCAAACCCAATATATGTTCAATTATGAACAAATGCAGCGATTTGGTATCAATACTGCCGATCTTCCGGAAGGAAGTGTTATCATAAACAAACCTTCTTCTTTTTATGAAGAAAACAAGATTTTGATTTGGAGTGTGATTGCTTTTGTAGTTCTGCAAATGTTAATTATTATCAGTCTTATTATGAGTATTACGAAACGCAAGAAAGCGGAGGGGGAATTGACCGAGAGCCTTCAGCGCGAACGGTTCTGGGCTGATATAATTCGAAACGCTTCTGTGGGAGTTGCCATAGGCTATTCTGATGGACACCTCGGCATGTGCAATGTTGCTTATCAGAAAATCACCGGTTACAGTGAAAAGGAATTACAAACCATTGATTGGAATAAGATCTTGACACCCTCCGAATGGGAAAAATCAGAAACTGATAAACTACAAAAACTTCATAGAACGAAGAAGTCCGTACAATACGAAAAGGAGTATATTCGGAAGGATGGTTCAAGAGTTCCCGTTGAACTTTTGGTTCATCCGCGGTTTGATAGCGATGGAAATGTTGAATGCTATTTTGCGTTCGTGATTGACATTACTGAGCGAAAAAAGACAGAAGAAGAACTCACAAAACACCGCGAACACCTAGAAGAGCTGATAAATGAACGAACATCCGAACTGGAAGAAAAAACAAAAAAAAATGAAGAATCACAACAAGCTCTTACTTATCTTTTGGAAGATGTAAACGAAACGCGGGCTGAACTTGATGTTTTAAACAAGCAGCTTCAAGCCGCCAACAAGGAGCTGGAAGCCTTTGCATATTCCGTATCCCATGACCTCAGGTCCCCGCTACGGAACATTGATGGTTTTTCCCAGATATTGCTGGAAGACTATTCGGATATTTTAGATAAACAAGGACAGCACTACCTGCAGAGAGTAAGGGCAGGCACGCAGAACATGGGCCAACTGATAGATGACATTCTCACTCTTTCCCGCAGTGGACGTCATCACATGGACAAAAAAACAATCAATATAGAGTCCATTGTTAAAGAGGTTTGCAAATCACTTGAAAATGAATTAAACGACAGGAAAGTTGACTTTATGGTTCGTAAATGTCCAACTGTTTTTGCTGATTCTCATCTTGTAAAAATCATGGTTACAAACCTGCTGTCCAATGCGTTGAAGTTTACCGGAATCCGCGAAAATGCGAAAATTGAAACAGGTTCCATGGCTGAAGATGGCCATACAGTCTTTTTTGTAAAAGACAATGGAGTAGGTTTTGATATGAAATATGCTGATAAACTGTTTATTCCGTTTCAGCGGCTCCATCGTGCAGAAGAATATGAAGGTTCAGGTATTGGCCTGGCAATTGTTCAACGTATAATTCACAGACATGGCGGCCACATCTGGGCGGAATCGGAGATAAATGTGGGAACAACGTTTTATTTTACTTTTTCCGTAAGTAATAGTTCATCGGATGAAAAACATTTGACAGGATAACAGGATGGACATGATATAAGGAAGGAGAAAAAATGCGGCCGGAAGATATAAAAATTCTTTTAATTGAAGATAATCCTGATGATGTTGAGTTAACATTAATGGCATTTAAAAAACACAATCTTGCTAATCACATTACTGTTGCCAGGGACGGTGAGGAGGCCCTGGACATCATATTTCACAGAGGAAAGGAAAGTGCCGGAGGGTTGAAACCCGATCTTATATTGCTGGACCTGAAGCTGCCCAAGGTAGATGGGATGGCGGTCCTCAAACAAATCAAGGAGAATTCGGAAACAAAAGTTATTCCTGTGATTATTTTAACATCCTCAAAAGAAGAAAATGACCTTGCTGAAAGTTACCTGCTTGGCGCAAACAGTTATATCCGCAAACCGGTAAATTTTGAGAAGTTTATTGGGGTGGTAATGCAGTTGGGCTTATACTGGCTGTTAATAAATGAACCACCTCCGAATAATAGTGA
>JAJSZO010000024.1:12976-15574 GCA_030262795.1 Deltaproteobacteria bacterium
ACGAGAATGATTAACATCCTGGTTGTAGATGATGAAGAGTCCATCCGGAACCTGTTAGGCCGGATGCTTTTAATGGGCGGATACGAATGCACCCTGGCTGCTGATGCAGCGGAGGCCCGTAAATGCATTAAAGATCGGAAATTCGAACTGATCTTATGCGATATAACTATGCCCGGAGAGTCCGGCATAGATTTCATCCGATATGTTGCGGCCGAATATCCGGATACAGCGACAATGATGGTGACAGCGGTAGATGATCCGGAGATTGCCGAAACGGCCCTTGAGGTAGGGATTTATGGATATATGATTAAGCCTTTTAACGCGAATGAGATAATCATTAACATCCGTAATTCCCTGCGTCGTCGAGAGCTTGAAATTGCAGGTCGAACTTACCGCAAGAACCTGGAACAGAAGGTGGAAGAACGCACTGCTGAATTACAAGAAACACTGGAAGGGACTATTTACGCCTTGACAAAGACTGTTGAATACAGGGATCCATACACAGGTGGCCATCAGCAACGGGTGTCTGATCTGGCCAGTGCCATAGCAAAAGAAATGGGTTTTCCGGAAGATAAGATAATGGGGATTCATATGGCCGGGGGGCTTCATGATATCGGCAAAATAGCAATTCCTGTAGAGATTCTCAGTAAGCCCGGTCGATTAAGCAAAACGGAATTTGAGCTTATTAAAAATCACTCTCAAGTCGGTTACGATATATTGAACCCAATAAAATTTCCATGGCCTGTTTCTCAAATCGTTCTTCAACATCACGAAAGAATGAATGGTTCCGGATATCCTAATGGGCTTTCAGGTAAAGAAATACTAATTGAGGCTAAAATCCTGGGGGTTGCGGATGTTGTTGAAGCCATGGCCTCTCACCGGCCTTACAGACCCGCCCTCGGTATTGATAAAGCCTTAGGAGAGATCTCAATTAATAAAGGTAAACTTTATGATGTTGAGGTAGCAAATGTGTGTTTGAAGATTTTTAAAGATAAAAAGTTTGAATTTGACGGGTAATTTTTTTGTAATAGTTCAGATAGAGGAAACAAACAGATGAAAAGACTTCCGATTGGTATTCAGACCTTCGGCAAGATACGGGAAAGCGACTATTGCTATGTTGATAAAACAAATTTGATTTATCAATTAGCCCATAGCGCGGGCGAGTATTACTTTCTTTCCCGTCCACGCCGTTTTGGAAAATCCCTGCTGGTCAGCACATTAAAAGCAGTCTTTTCCGCACAAAAAGAGCTTTTCAGGGGTCTCTACCTGGAAAAAAACTGGGACTGGGACATTGAATATCCGGTTATTGATATCAGCTTTGGCGGGGGTGTTTTTGAAAGCCGGGAGATATTAGACAAAACCATTCATTCTATCCTGAATGGACATGCCTTGAATAATAGCATTGAACTTACAGAAGATGCCATACACCTTAAATTTAAAGAACTGATACAGCAGCTCAAAAGCAAATATAACCAGCGTGTTGTTATCCTGGTAGATGAATATGACAAGCCGATTCTGGATAATATCAACAAACCGGATATTGCCACAGAGATTCGGGAAGGCTTAAAGAATTTTTACTCGGTCATTAAAGACAGTGACGCCTGTATAAAGTTTGCCTTTTTGACTGGTGTGAGCAAGTTCAGCAAGGTCAGTCTTTTCAGCGGCTTAAACAACTTAAAAGACATAACTCTTGAGAAACGATATGCCACGTTATGCGGATATACTGAAGATGAGATCAAACAGGTATTTGCAGATTATCTGGATGGCGTTGATTTTACGCATCTAAAAAGGTGGTATAATGGTTATAACTTTTTAGGAGAAAATGTTTATAATCCATACGACGTGCTGCTCTATCTGGATAGCAGAGTATTTAAAAACTACTGGTTTGAAACCGGCAGCCCATCTTTCCTGGTCAAGCTGATACAAACACGGCAGTATTTAGTTCCGGAACTGGAAAAAGTTGAAGCCAGTGAAGAGTTGTTGGGTAGTTTTGATGTAGACCGCATTACCCTGGAAACTCTCTTGTTTCAGACCGGGTATTTGACCATTGAACGGGTAGAAAACCTGGGCGATGAAATATTCTATACACTTTGCTACCCGAATCGCGAAGTAAAAACAAGTCTTGCAAGCTGCATCCTTAATTATCTGACAGATGCGCCTGCTGCCAATGCCAAAAATCAAAAAGCTGTTTATTATGCGCTAAAAAAGGCAGATTTAGATGCGTTAAAGAACATATTTTATGCATTTTTTGCCTCAATCCCCCATGACTGGTATCGCAAAAACCGGATTGCCGGTTACGAAGGTTACTACGCCTCAATTTTTTACAGTTATTTTACTGCATTGGGACTTGAGGTTACTGCAGAAGACACTACCGGCAAGGGGCGAATTGATTTAACGGTCAGGCTTGATAACAATATTTATATCATAGAGTTCAAGGTAATTGAAAAGAAATCCTCTACAGGGAGCGCGTTAAAGCAGATCAAAGAAAAAAACTATCATGAAAAATTTAAACAAAAAGGACTGATAATCTATATAATTGGAGTTGAATTTAATAAAGAAGATAGAAATATTGCCGGATTTGAATGGGAAAGGATATGA
>JAJSZO010000024.1:15674-17932 GCA_030262795.1 Deltaproteobacteria bacterium
ATTCTTATGTATTTTCCGACTGCCGGTATAGAGGTTGCTCTCTGGGTGCCGCCGATAGTGGCTTTTTGCATCTCATTTTTTACATCAATGGGTGGAGTATCGGGTGCATTTCTTATTTTGCCGTTTCAAATGTCCTTTTTGGGTTTTACGAATCCCTCTGTAAGTTCCACTAACCATCTTTTTAACATTGTAGCTATTCCGAGCGGCGTATACCGTTATATTCGGGAGGGTCGAATGGTCTGGCCGCTTACATGGGTCGTCATTATCGGTACTCTTCCAGGGGTGTTTATCGGTGCTTTTGTCCGCATTGCCTATCTCCCAAATCCAAAAAATTTTAAACTGTTTGCCGCTATGGTACTTCTCTACATTGGAACACGCATGATCAGAGATCTTCTACGGAAACCACTTCCGGGTGCGGACAAGGCTTCAAGTGAAAAGCAGTTTCAGGAGCTCGTGCGTCAATATCGAAAAAAAGGGGAGGGGGTTGAAAGCGTTAAAGGCAAGGCATTGCCGGCAGTGCGTATTACCCATTTTAATTACAAACGCTTAGGGTATGAGTTCTATGGAGAAAGCTTTGATGTCTCCATCCAGACAATTCTTACTTTGAGCTTTATTGTGGGCATAGTCGGAGGGATATATGGCATTGGCGGGGGGGCAATTATCGCACCTTTCTTTGTCTCGTTTTGCAGACTTCCCGTCTATACCGTAGCAGGAGCGGCGTTAATGGGAACATTTGTCACCTCCTTTGCAGGGGTAATTTTTTACCAGGCAATCGCCCCGTTTTATCCTGACATATCAATTGCGCCGGACTGGCTGCTTGGGACACTTTTCGGCCTTGGTGGTATGTGCGGTATGTATCTTGGAGCAAGGTGCCAAAAATATGTTCCTGCAAAAGTCATTAAATGGATGCTCAGCGGCATCATTGTCTTTACGGCCTTGAAATATATCCATGGCTTTTTTTCGTAACCATAGAGCAAATTTGAGTAGGAAACTCTGAACCCACCGATAATTCTGCCTGTTTTTTCGCCAATCAATTCTCTCCATGGGGCGACTTTGCGGCAAAGATGGTTAATTTAAGTTCGGCATCATCCAAAAGAAGATATACCGGTTTGCGTCCGGAAAGCTTCTCGCTTTCAGTGATGATGATCGGCACTCCTTCGCCGCGCTTATCCATAATAAAACTGCGCTGGCTGCCAATGGCGTTGACGTTCATCGGACAGCGGGATAGTAGAGAACTGAGCAATTCGTTGCGCGCTGATTGCCGTTCTGAAAGGCTGTCAACGGTCATTGTGTTGGGAATGCTCCCCGGCGAGAAAATTTCCAGCCTGTCCGCAAAAAGATGCAGTCTGATCTTTGACCCATAAATGGAGTAGTCCCGATGAACCACCGCATTCACAATCGCTTCAAATACGGCGTTCATGGAAAACTGGGGAGTCTCAATTCTGTTAGGAGCTTTGATGGCATAAACTCGCATGTTCCGTTCAACGAATTTGCAAGCTTCTTGAACCTGAACATCCAAAGATCCGGTAATATTTTTGGCATCCAGTTGATGTGCCGCATTCCGCTCGGCACCGCGATAGCAGAAGCAGACTGCCTGTATAAAAGCGCTCGACATAAACGACTCAGGCGCATCACTCGCCATCAATACGCCGCTCACCGTAGGACGAAGAACATTATCCTCATCCATGGCAATCAGTTTCATCTTTTCCAGAAACTCTTGATCATTTGTTGAGGAAATAACCGTTCTAAATCGTTTCCATAGTTTGGGATCCAGGTCATTGAACTTTGCATTTGGCACCGTCTGTTCGTCAAATCGAATCAACCGAACCTGGCTGCGTTGTTGAAACAGGCGTGCCAACATATCCGGCTTCATCCGTCGTTTTGAACTGCCGATCCGTCGGAAATATCCACCCGGACTTTGATGCACAAAAAGGCTTCGAGGAACATCGACGCGAACAATCACCTTTTCACTGCCAGCTTCCGTCGTGATTGGCATCTTACGAATGACACAATCCAATGGCGGCTCAACCAAGTCATTACAGATGCCTCGCAACCATGTTTCGACAATATCCAGCTTGTCCTGTGGTATGCCATGTATAGCCTTTGATTTATCATCCACGCCCAGCAGGACGACACCTGTATGAGTATTAGCCATGGCCGCAAGTTCATCTGCCATACTGTTTCGGTGCGGACCGGTGATTTTATCTCCGCTGAAATCAACAGTTTTCAGTTCGAGAACAGAATCTTCACCGAGGGAG
>JAJSZO010000025.1:0-2775 GCA_030262795.1 Deltaproteobacteria bacterium
TGGTATCCAACTATCCTGTCAAGAATTCTTCGTGCCTGCTGAGCCTCGTATTTTTTCTTATGGAGATCTTCAGAAGCGGCGATTGCTTCAATAATAGCTTTTTTTGTAAGCTCATGAATAAGTACCCTGTAAAATTTTCTTCCTTTTTTTTTAAGAACTTCTGCGGTGTGCCATGCAATAGCTTCTCCTTCCCTGTCAGGGTCAGGTGCCAGATAAATGTCTGTAGCATTACCGGCAGCTTTTTTTAAGGAGGTTACAACTTTCTGTTTTCCCGGAATAACAATATATTTAGGCTCAAAGTTTTTTTCGATATTTATTCCGATCTCTTTTGCAGGAAGATCTTTTATGTGTCCAACGGTAGCAACAATGTTGTATTGCGAGCCCAGATACTTTTTTATAGTTTTTATCTTTGTTGGTGATTCAACAACAAGTAATGGTTTGGTCACTATATTTCCTCACTATTCGTTTATTTCTACAGAAAAAAGTTTCCCTGGAGCCTGATGAACAATACCCTCTAATTCAAGTTTAAGAAGTATGCCTGAAAGTTTTCCGGGTTTCATAGATGTTTTTTGTACAAGATCATCTATGTGAACAGGGTAGGAGTCAAGGGCGTCAAATACAAGCTTTTCTTCTAATGGCAAAGAAGGAGGTTTAAGTTTATCTGTTTTATCTTCGGGCTTATCTTCGGGTTTATCTTCATGCTTAACTTTATTATTTAAGACGTTGGTTGTTGTTAAATAATGAGAAAGTTCTTCAACTATGTCTTGTGTATTTTCAACGAGTTTTGCCCCCTGTTTAATCAAGCCGTGTGTTCCGATACTTTTAAAAGAATTGATATTACCGGGCACGGCAAAGACTTCTCTTCCCTGCTCTGATGCAAGGCGTGCCGTAATGAGTGAGCCGCTTTTTTTAGTTGCTTCAACGATGACTGTCCCGAGTGAAATCCCGCTGATTATTCTGTTTCTTATTGGAAAATTGTGGGGTTCAGGTTTCTCTAAAAGAGGAAATTCGGAAATAACAGCGCCTTGTTCGGCAATCTTGTGGGAAAGTTTCAGATTTTTATGTGGATAAACTTTTTCAAGACCGCTTCCAAGCACGGCTATTGTTTTTCCTTTGGCCATTAAAGTACCTGTATGTGCAGCAGTATCAATTCCAACTGCCATACCACTTACTATTGTAAAATCAAGCGCAGATAGTTCTTCGCACAGCCTTTTTGTTATTGAAATACCATAGCTCGTTGCATTTCTTGAGCCTACCACGGCAATATTTTTTATGGAATTACCAAGATTTCCAAATACATATAAAAAAGGGGGAGGATCCGGTATTTGAAGTAAAAGAGAAGGATAGGCAGGATCAGACATTGTAACAATTTGATAGCCTTTTTTCATTACAAGATCGAAATCTTTTTTTACTGATTCCGGTATTGTGCGCTTGTTAATCGCAGAAACAATGCGGGGTGTTATGCCCTTTATCCGAAGAAGATCGTCCTGTGATGCTTCAAAAACAAGCTCCGGTGCCCCGAAACGATCGAATAAGCGTTTAAAAATGTAATTGCCTATGCCGCAGACACCTTTAAGGGCAAACCATGGAAGCAGGTTTTTCATAGCTGAATTTTTTTTCCATGTTTTTGCCATGCCAGAAGTATTGGACTTGCAACGTATATTGATGAATACGTTCCAACAATAATTCCGATTATCATTGCGAATGCAAAGTCGTGGACAATGCCGCCTCCCATGACAAACAGAGCAATAACAACAGTAAGGGTTGTTAAAGAGGTCAATATGGTACGGCTTAGAGTCTCATTAATGCTTCTATTAATAATGATGTCTAAAGGGTTTTTCCGATATTTTTTCAAATTTTCCCGTACGCGGTCAAAAACAATTATTGTATCGTTTAACGAATAACCTATAATAGTTAAAAGTGCGGCAATAATGGGCAAGGTGAATTCTTTATCAAAAATAGAAAATATACCTACAGTAATTATAACATCATGAATTATAGCTACAATAGCGCCCATTGCATATTTCAGCCCGAGAACCCAAAAGAGTATAATGGCTAATATGAATGCGGCTGTAATTAGTATGGGTATGCTGACGTTAATAAAAGAGAGAAAATAGACGCCGCCCATAAGCGATGTTGCCATAATTCCACTTGAAATCCATTTAAATTCAAAACGTCCGGATATATATATTGTAATAAAGAGAAGAGCGTAGAACATTGCAAACAGCGCTTTTTCACGCAGATCTTTACCCACCTGGGGTCCCACCATTTCAATGCGTCGGATTTCTACGTTGTTTCCCGTAGCGGATTCCAGGGCATTTTTTACCTCGCCGGAAAATCCTTGAGAAGTCATAATTGATTTGTCGGTTTTGATAAGGTATTCATTATCTTCTTTGTTTCCAAATTGTTGAACAGACGACTTGCCAAGCTCAATGGTATCAAGTCCCGATTTGATTACATTAATGCCTGAAGGAGCAAAGAGCTTTACCTGTATTAAAGTGCCGCCGACAAAGTCGATTCCATATTTCGGGCCTTTGTGGAGTATTAGAGAAATAAAGCTGATAAGAATCATTGTTGCGGATATGTAGAATGCCAGCCTGCTTTTTCCTATAAAATTCAAATTTATGTCGGATTTTATAAACCGCATATTTATATGTCCTTTAAAAGATAGGTTCACGGTTTACGGTTTACAGTTTACGAATTACGGGTTCAGGATGCACCGTTGCCTAACCCAAAAACTCAAACCCTTGAACCGTAAACTGTAAACCGTAAACC
>JAJSZO010000025.1:2875-4952 GCA_030262795.1 Deltaproteobacteria bacterium
GTAAACCGTAAACCCCATTTTTTATTTATATACTCACGCTTTTAATTTTTCTGTTTATCAGGAGATAATCAAAAACAAGCCTGGTAAAGATAAGTGCTGTAAACAGGCTTGCTAATACGCCAAGACTCAATGTTACGGCAAAACCTTTTATCGGTCCCGTTCCAAACTGAAACAGGACAAGAGCTGCGATAAGAGTTGTTACGTTTGCGTCAAGAATAGTAAGAATAGCTTTACTATAGCCTGCATTTACAGCAGCTCTCTGAGTCTTGCCCAGATTCATTTCTTCTCTGATACGTTCAAATATCAAAACATTGGCATCAACCGCCATTCCTATAGTTAATATGATTCCTGCAATACCCGGAAGAGTTAAGGTGGCCTGAAATGCTGCGAGACCTCCGGCAATCAGGACAATGTTAAGAATAAGTGCAATGTTTGCTATAAGGCCTGAAACCTTATAATATACAATCATAAACAGCAGAACGAGTATCCCCCCGATGTACATGGAGATAAGTCCTTTTTTTATTGAATCAGCTCCAAGAGAGGGGCCTACAGTTCGTTCCTCAATGATTTTAACCGGAGCCGGCAGAGCTCCAGCCCGAAGAACAATTGCAAGGTCATGTGCTTCTTCTGTTGTAAAATTTCCTGTAATGCGTGCTTCGCCGCCACTAATTTTTTCCTGAATAACAGGTGCGGAATAGACTTTATTATCCAGAACTATTGCGAGTCGTTTTTTTACATTTTCTTCTGTTACTTTTCCGAAGATCCTTGCACCCTTTTTATCGAAAGTAATGGAAACATATGGCTCATTAAACTGGGAGTCTATTTGCACCCTCGCATCTGTCAGGTATTCACCGGTTAGAAGAGTTCGTTTTTTTACAAGATAGGGAGACCTTATGATGCGTTCTACCGAAGTGTCCTCATTGTCCTGATAAAGAAGTTCGCTACCTGCCGGTATATCCCCTTTTAAAGCGGCATCCAGGTTGTGGGTTTCATCTATCAATTTAAATTCCAGCAGAGCTGTTTTACCAATCAACCCTTTTGCTCTTTGTGTATCTTTGATGCCCGGGAGTTGGATAAGAATTCGTTTTTCACCCTGGCGACGTATATCAGGCTCATTTACGCCGAACTGATCAATACGATTTCTTATGGTCTCAAGCGCTTGTTCGGCCGCCAGTTTTTTTATATGACGAGTTTCATCTTCCGGCAAATTCAATATCATGGTAAGTATTTCATGATCAGTCGATTTTGAAAGAACCCGCAAATCCTGAAGTTCATTATCCAGCAGTTTATCAAAACTCAGGATATTGTTGTCGCCGCGTATTTTAAGCGATATTTTGGTGTTTTCTATCCTGTCTATTCCAACGTACCTTATATTTTTTTTCTTTAAAAGACTGCGGAGTTCATAAGTCATACGTTCTATTGTACTTTCAACTGATTTCTCAGTATCAACTTCAAGTACAAGGTGCATTCCTCCTTGAAGATCTAATCCAAGATTTATCTTCTTATGCGGCCACCAACCTTGATTTATTGCAGGAAGAATATAAATGATTGCAGTTATAATAACCGCAAAGACTATCATTGCTCGCCATGAAAAATTCTTCAATTGGATATTCCCTTCAAAAGGTTCAGGGTTCAGGGTTCAGGGTTCAAAACTCAAAACCATGCCTGAACGAGGTTTTCGTTCAGGCATTTCAGGCACTTTACGTTCCTTAACCAGTCTTGTTCTCAACAGATGGCTGGGGCTGAGAAGGTTGATTTAGTGCAGCTATATTCCCGCGATTTATTTTTATTCGAACTTTATCTGATATTTCCACTGTTACTACGGTATCATCTGCATTTGTAATTCTTCCATGAATACCACCACTTGTTACTACGCGGTCACCTTTTTTTAGAGCACTTATCATTTCACGATGTTGTTTAGTTTTTTTCTGTTGGGGCCGGATGAGCAGAAAATAAAATATGGCGAACATAATAATCAGTGGAATAAATGCTGTAAACCCACCTGATTGCGCTCCGCCTGCTGCTCCGCCCTGACCCATTGCAAATGCTATACTAATCACAATTAACCTCCATGTTT
>JAJSZO010000025.1:5052-7895 GCA_030262795.1 Deltaproteobacteria bacterium
TTCCAGACCATTTCAGTAGTGCCTATCACACTTGTAATTACAATTTTTATATTTGAGCAGGTATCATCAATTATATTTTTGTCGGTTTTAGGAAACTTTACAGGGAATCTGACAAGATAAATTGACTCCCAGGTGTTAATATATGGAAAAAAGTGAATAATTACTGCATCAATCTTTTTAATTTTCCTTATCTCAAGCGGTGTTATTTTTTTTTCATTGCCTGCGTTAAGATATATTTTCCATATAGAGTTTTTTTTATTAAAATCATTCCATTCTTTATCCGGTACGTATGCAGCCATTATAAAATCGTTGTATGTTAAAGAAGCTTTTTTTTGATCTTTTATAAGTTTTTCCTTTTCTTTTCTGCCAAGCTTATAAGTTCTGGCATACTCATTTGCGTAGGCATCTCTGAATTCAGGCGATTTGAAAGTAACTGAAGCCATCAGCTCAAGATCAAGGCCTCTATATATAGGAGCTTCACGCGTCCATTTCATTAGTACTGCTTTGTAAGAGCTTCCCTTATATGGATCGGATGATGCTTCAAATTGCTTGACTGATGAGACGAGCTGACATCCCTGACATGTTGCAAGGATAACTATCAGCAAAATACTTTTTAAGAAATAGTTAGTTTTCATGGCCAAATACACGGTCAAAAATTATGCCGATATACTTTAAATGATAGTTAACGTCAAATATCTCTTCAATTTTTTTCTTGTCTAAGTGTGCGCATATATTTTTATCTTTTTTTATCAGTCCTTTAAAAGACTTTTTTTCTTTCCACACACGCATTGCCTGCCTCTGAACCATTTCATATGCCTCTTCACGGGTTACTCCCGATTCGGCGAGTGCGAGAAGTATCTGTTGAGAAAAAACAAGACCATTCAGAATGTGGAGATTTTCCTCCATTTTTTTGGGATAGACAACAAGATTATCAATCAAACTTTCTAATCTGTTTAGCATGTAATCAATAAGTATTGTACTATCAGGGGCAATTATTCTCTCAACAGATGAGTGGCTTATATCCCTTTCATGCCAGAGAGGAATGTTTTCCAAAGCAGCCATTGCATTAGACCTGATGATCCGTGCAAGGCCGCAAAGATTTTCGGATCCTATCGGATTCCTCTTGTGAGGCATGGCTGAAGAACCTTTCTGCCCTTTTGAAAAATACTCTTCCACCTCAAGAACTTCTGTTCTTTGCAGATGCCTGATTTCAATGGCCATCTTTTCGATTGAAGATGCCATGATAGCGAGTACTGTAAAATATTCGGCATATCGGTCTCGTTGTATGATTTGCGTTGAAGCAGGGGCTGGTTTGAGATCCAGTTTTTTGCAAACATATGCTTCAATTTCAGGTGGGATATTAGCAAAAGTACCTACAGCTCCTGAAAATTGACCAAAACTGATGTTTTCAACAGCACGCTCAAATCTTTTTTTGTTGCGTTGCATTTCATCATACCAAACCGCCAGTTTCAGCCCAAAGGTAACAGGTTCTGCGTGAATTCCGTGAGACCTTCCGACCATGACGGTATCCCTGTGTTCAAAGGCTTTTTTCTTAATTATACTTAACAGGCTTTCACAGTCTTTTATGATAATTTCCCCGGCTTTTTTGAGAAGACAGGCCATGCTTGTATCAAGGATGTCGGAAGATGTAAGCCCCATATGGATATATCTTGAGTCAGGCCCGACATGCTCGGCAACATTTGTCAGAAAAGCTATTACGTCATGTTTGGTCTCAGCTTCTATTTCTTCTATCCTTTTAACGGAGAACCCGGCTTTTTCCTTTATGTTTTTAAACGCTTTTTGGGGAATCATTTTGTTTTGCGCCATGGCTTCACAGGTTAGAATTTCAACTTTCAGCCATATGTTATACTTGTTTTCATCAGTCCAGATATCGCCCATAATACTTCTTGTATATCGTTTTATCATTTATTGCTTTGCTCCACTCGTAGTTTATATGCTTCCTTATTATGCTGCACGGACAAACAAGTTTGTCCATGCCACCCGCCCGCAACCCCTGACCCCTGACCCCTGATTTCTCATTACTGATCAATCTGTATCCAGAGGGTTTCTCCGTCAAACTGGATGCGGCTTGTATTATTGTAATCAATCCTGTCCAAAAGAGCAAAAATCTGATCCATATTATAAACAACTACTTTGCTTACAGGATATATCAGATTAAGATCTACAGCGATTTTACGTTCTTTGATGTTATAAATGGTAACAGTTTTTTCGGAAAATTTTAAAATTTTGCCGATTCCTGAACTAAAGCCCTTTTTGTTCGGCTCGTCGGCAAGTGGGGTAAGGTCAATCCCCTTGTGATCAAAATAATCTTTTAAAAACTTAAAGTGTATATTCCAGATGTTATCTTCAGGCTTGACCACATATATTCCGAATGCTTTTATTTTGTCATCCGGCAGGTTCAGCGCACCTATCTCCTTTTCAACAATATCACCGCTTTTAATATATATCTTGTCCAGAATTTCCTGCATGGGAATTGTCGAATCACCTATTTTCAATGATTCATTAGATTCTACAATGATATCAATACTTTTTTCCACTCCATATTTTATTTTACGCTTTTCGGTAAGTATTTGAAGGTCTTTATCATTTTCCAGTTTATTGTAGTCTATTACAGCTTGGGATTTTATAGGAACATGAGCTTTTTCCGACAAGTTTTTTTCAACAGGAACTGTTTCTTTTTTCTGCAGCAAAAATAAACCTGCCACAGCTAACACAGCAGAAATAGCACAAATTGTGATAATAACGACAATCTTGTTTGATTTGGCTGCATTTTTTTTATTCATAATTTTTTTCTCCTGATACAATAATCATTAAAATCGGTT
>JAJSZO010000025.1:7995-17811 GCA_030262795.1 Deltaproteobacteria bacterium
CTGTCGCCTTTTATTGATATTGAAAGATTACGCCTTAACTCAAGGTCAATTATTTCTTTTCTTTTATTATTCAGAAGATAATCAGCCACCTCAACATGGACTATGCCGGTTACTTTGGGACTTTCTTCTTTTAAAGTTTCGATGCTGAGTTTTCTCAGGAAAGCAAGAGCCAAAGTTTCAGGAGATGGGGTTATGCCTTTTCCATGGCAATATTTGCAAGCTTCAAAGCCGCTGTATCTGATTGATGGTCTGATCCGCTGCCTCGACATTTCCAGCAATCCAAATTTGGAAATTTTTCCGACTTTTGTTTTTGCCTTATCTATCTTTAGATGGTTTTTCAACGTTCCTTCTACTTCTGATTTGTGCTTTTGGTCTCTCATGTCAATAAAATCTAACACAACAAGACCGCCCAGATCTCGCAGACGCAGTTGACGGGCAATTTCTTCGGCTGCTTCAATGTTGGTTTGCAAGGCAGTTGCCTCAATAGATTTTTTTTTGGTTGCTTTGCCTGAATTAACATCAATAGCGACTAAAGCTTCGGTTTGTTCTATTACAATTGATCCACCTGATTTCAGGTTAACTCTGTTTTTATATATAGAAGCGATCTGGTCTTCAAGCTGGTATTTTGTAAATATAGGTTTTTCACCCTTATATAATTTAACAATTTGGGTATGTTTAGGAGATATGATTTTAATAAAATCTTTAACCTCATTGTAAACTGAAGCGTTGTCAATAAGAATTTCATTAATATCCGTAGTAAAATAGTCCCTTATGGATCTTAAAACAAGGTTTCGTTCTTTAAAAAGAAGTGCTGGAGCGTTTTCCTTCATTATCTGACTTTTAATATTTTTCCATAGCCTGAAAAGATAATTCAAATCTTTAGAAAGTTTTGTTTTTGTACAATTTATTCCGGCAGTTCTTACAATAAGCCCACATCCTTCAGGGATATTAATCTCGGATATAATTTTTTTCAGACGATTCCGTTCATCTTCATTGTCTATTTTTCGTGAAATTCCCCGCTGTTCACTTCCCGGCATAAAAACCAGGAATCTTCCGGGAAGAGATATAAATGTTGTAAGCATGGCTCCCTTTTTCATGAAGGGGTCTTTTATTACTTGTACAATCAGTTCCTGCTCTTTTTTAACGATATTTGATATTGAAGCTCCTCCGGTATAATTATCTTGAAAGTAATCGCTGTGGATTTCATTTTTCTGAAGAAATCCATGTCGTTCTGCTCCATAATCAACAAATGAGGCCTGGAGACCAGGCTCAACGCGAGAAATTACCGCTTTATATATGTTGCCGCGTGTAATTTTTTTTGAGGCGCTTTCGATATGGAATTCTTCAAGTTTAGTATCAACTACTTTTGCAATTCTGCATTCTTCAGGATCTATTGCATTTATCAGAACCTTGCTAATCATATATAATTTTTATCCTTTTTATATACTCGACAGTCCTATCATACCAAATTAATTAAGCAAAAAAATAAAAATTCCTATACTATCAAGTTATTATAAATATTTTTTTGATTGCATATGAAATTGTTCAGTGCAAGTCAAACTATTTCTGATCAGTGGTTTTCTAATATCTAAGGAACGTGCTGCAGGTCGAGTTGGCGTTGAAAATTCTTCGAGTTTATCAAAATTCACCTTGAACTTTTTTAACTCTGTGTTAAATTTCATTTTTGTTGTTTTGGACAAATTCCTTAAAACCTAAATAATATAAACAAAAATGTCATCAAAAAGCCCTTTCATTATTTTAGTCATAACTTCTATTCTAAGTTTGGTCTCATGCAGGCTGTTTAGCCCTGAACCGATTCCTTTTGTGCAGGAAAGCCTTCCTGATAAATTTTCAGAGGTTAAGAACAGCGCAGCGCCGGAAAAAAAGTGGTGGGAAACGTTTAATGATTCCGAGCTTAACGCACTTATTGAAGAGGCTTTATCTAATAACTTGAACTTAAAACAGATCTGGGCCAGACTTAAGCAGGCCAGAGCCAGGGCTGTTCAGGCCGGCGCAGACCGGTATCCGAGCCTGACCGGTGCAGCCGAGGCCGCACATTTCAGGAAAAGGAATAGAAATGAATCAGCGTTAATCGGTACATCCGAGAACTACTCTCTGGGAGTTTCCAGCAGCTATGAGCTGGATCTTTGGGGGCGTGTCCGGGCTGAACAGAAAACAGCGATTTTCTCGGCTGAAGCCAGTAAACAGGATCTTAACACCGCAGCTATCACTCTGGCGGCTGAGGTGACCAACCGGTGGCTTCAGATTATTGCCCAGCGGATGCAGAAACATCTTTTAATCGAACAACTTAAAACCAATCGGACTTTTTTGGAACTTATCGAACTCAGGTTCAAGTATGGCATGGTTTCAGCGTTAGACGTCTATCAACAGCAGCAGGTTATTGACCAGGTCCGAGCGCAAATACCACTGGTGGAAGCTCAGGAGAGTAAACTTATGAATGAATTGTCAGTACTCCTTGGAAAAGCCCCTCGGAGTCCGCTGGTAATTTCAAGGCCTGACTTGCCGAAATTGGCCACCATGCCGTCCACAGGAATACCGGCAGACCTTCTGGAAAACCGCCCGGATATTAAAGCCGCACAGTTAAGGCTTCAGTCTGCCGGCTGGAATGTATCAGCCGCACGGGCAGACAGGCTTCCGTCTCTTACCCTGTCAGCCAGGGCTATCTTCGAAAATAAGCACCTTGATCTTCTTCTTGACAACTGGCTGCTCAGCCTTGCTGCAAACCTGGTTGTGCCTGTTTTTGATGGAAACCGGCGTGCTGCCGAAGTTGATCGAACCATTGCCTTGAAAGATGAAAACCTTGCAGCCTATCGGCAAACCATCCTGATGGCCATAAGGGAAGTTGAAGATGCGCTTGTTACTGAAGTTAGGCAAAAAGAGCACATATCGGAACTGAAACAGGTGATCCGGACAGCCCGAAAAGCCTTGGACCAAGCGACTCTTCGCTATCGAAACGGGCTCACGGACTATCTTCCTGTTCTTACTCAGCTTTTATCCGTACAGAATCTGGAACGTAACCTTATCACTCAACGGGCGACTCTTTTGACAAACCGCATAAGTTTATACCGCTCTCTTGGTGGTACATGGACTAACAAATTGATAAAATTGGCCAAAAAATGAAAATTTTTATACTATTGAGTTAAACGAAATATGCAAAATAATAATTTAACGAATAAAACCGAAATCTCTTCAGGCAGAAAAAAGCGGATATTAAAAATCATTTTACCCGTAATTATTATTATAGCAGGAATTGCCGCAGCTTTTTATCTAAAAAACACAGGTCCTGAAAGTAAAAGGCAGACTCCGGTAAAATTGGCTCCTGTTGTCCATGTTAAACCGCTTTTTCCGGCAAATCACATAGTAATACTACACGCTATGGGGACAGTAGTCCCGGCAAGAGAAATTGACTTGAGACCTCGCGTAACCGGAGAAGTCATAGATATTAACCCTGAGTTTATTGAAGGAGGTTTGCTGAAAGCAGGGTCTCTTGTGCTTCAGATTGATTCCGAGGATTACAAGCTGGCTTTGATACAAAAAGAAAAAGCCCTGGCCGATGCAAATTATTCCATGAAGCTGGAGCTTGGAAGGCAGGAAGTGGCAAAGCGAGAGTGGGAATTGCTGAATGGAGACAAGGATGCCGAGAGTGGAGAGGCAGAGCTGGCTCTGAGAAAACCACACCTTGAAAAGGCTGAAGCCGAACTCAATGCTGCCAAAGCCGAGCTTAAAAAGGCTCATCTCAATCTTTCGCGCACAAAGGTTAAAGCACCCTTCAACGCTATGGTCAGATCCAGGCTGGTAAACATAGGCTCACAGGTAACTCCGCAGGAACGGCTGGCTGAACTGGTCGGTACCGATTCCTGCTGGATTCAGACATCAATACCAGTGGACAGGTTGCGCTGGATCCGGATACCACGAAACCGGGGTGATTCGGCAAGCAGAGCTCGTATTATCTATGCCCAGGGCTGTGAACGCACCGGAACCGTCATACGACTGATGGGAGATCTTTCGCCCGAAGGACGCATGGCCAGGGTTCTTATCGAAGTTGAAGATCCTTTTGGGTTGAAAAATCCAAGGAATGACAAGCCGTTGCTTTTGATTGGCGATTATGTGCATGTGGAAATCAAAGGCAAAAAACTGGAAAACGTCTATAAAATCCCACGAAAAGCCTTTCGGGATAACGCATATATATGGATTGCCGGCAAAAATTCAACTCTTGAAATTGAGGAAGTACACCCTGTATGGAAAGATGCCGGTGTGGTATTTATTGATAATGGTATTAAACCCGGTGACCGCCTGATCATATCTGATCTTCCTGCCGCCATTGATGGCATGCCAATACAGGTGGAATAGCCGTAAAATGGATTTAAATAATAAAAATACCCCAAACACCCCAAAAGGCCCCATCGCATGGATGGCGGGTCACTCTGTAGCCGCAAACCTTCTCATACTGGTTTTGCTTATCGGCGGGATAGTCCTGGCTTACAATATCAAAAAAGAAGTGTTTCCCTATTTTGATATGGACATAGTCAGGATTACGGTACCATACCCTGGGGCAAGTCCCCAGGAAGTTGAACAGAGCATTTTGCTTGCTATCGAAGAAGCGGTGGAAGGACTTGAGGGGGCCGATGAGGTTCGCTCCACGGCCCGCGAAGGTCTCGGCACAGTTATTGTCGATATGATTGAGGGCGAAAACCTTCAAAAACTCGCCCAGGATATCGAAAGCGAGGTGGACCGCATAGCATCCTTTCCGGAAGATATTGAAGAACCTGTGATAGCTATAGTTTCCAGAAAGCGATACGTAGTCTCTCTGGCTCTTTACGGGGATCAGAGCGAACGGGTCCTTCGAGAATACGCAGACTATATCAGGGACAGGCTTCTCCAGGAGCCGGATATCACCCAGGTTGAACTCATCTCTGTAAGAAACTATGAAATTGATATAGAAATCCCCGCAAATACCCTTCGCGCATATTCGCTCACCCTTGATGATGTAGCCCAGCGTATAAGGAAAGCTTCAGTAGAGCTTCCGGGCGGCGCTATCAAAACATCATCCGGAGATATCCTGGTTCGAATGAAAGAACGAAGAAATTTCGGTCCGGAATTCGCCCAAATCCCCATTATTACGGCAAACGACGGCACACAGATTTTACTTGAAGATATAGCAATAATCAAAGACGGCTTTGAGGAAACTACAGTATCCTCAAGTTACAACGGGAAGCCGGCTGTGATGCTTGATGTTTACCGGGTAGGAGACCAAACACCCATATCTGTCTCCGACGCGGCAAGACGAGTAGTGGAAGAGGTCAATGAATCTCTTCCACAAGGACTTCGTGTAGACCTCAGAAATGACCGTTCGGATGCCTATCGTCAGCGGCTGGGACTTTTGATGAAAAACGGCTTAATCGGACTTGCCCTGGTATTTATACTGCTGGCTCTTTTTTTAGAACCTCGCCTTGCCTTTTGGGTTAGTCTTGGAATACCGGTGTCTTTTCTGGGCTCTCTTTTCTTTTTAAACATCTCCTATGTAAGTATAAACATAATCTCCATGTTTGCTTTTATTATAACCCTGGGAATTGTTGTCGATGATGCCATCATCGTGGGTGAAAACATCTACTATCACCAACAGCAGGGAAAGACCTGGTTTAAGGCGGCAGTTACAGGTGCCGGAGAAATAGCCATGCCAATTACCTTCGCTATCCTTACCAACATGGTGGCCTTTGTTCCCATGTTGTTTGTGCCCGGGGTTATGGGTAAAGTTTTTAAGCAAATTCCTGTGGTGGTTATCAGCGTTTTTGCCATATCCCTTATTGAAAGTTTCTTTATCCTCCCGGCCCACATAGGTAACAGACGAATAAGTGCCCCATCAGGATGGTTTGGCTGGATATTTCGTGCGCAACAAAGTTTTGGACATGCTTTTCTGAAATTTGTCAACCGGCGTTACGGTTCTTTTCTACACGCAACCATTCGATGGCGCTATTTGACCATGGCAACAGGAATCGCAATAATTCTTCTAACCATCGGCTATATTAAAAGCGGGCGCATGGGTTTTGAACTTTTCCCAAAGATCGAATCCGATTATGCAAAGGTAACCGCAGTCCTTCCTTTTGGCACAGCCTTTGAAAAAGTCCGTCAGGTTGAAAAAAAACTTATACAGGCCGCCCAGGAGGTAACTTCAAAAAATGGCAATAAAGAACTGGTGGAAGGCATTTTTTCCAGCATTTATGATAACACGATAGAAATACACACCTATCTCACTCCCCCTGATGTTCGTCCCCTTTCCACTGCTGATGTCATTAGACGATGGAGGAAGCAGGTGGGCGTTATTCCAGGACTGGAATCTATCAAATTTGAATCCGATGCCGGTGGTCCTGGAAAAGGGGCAGCCATGTCCATAGAGCTCAGTCACCGGAAAATGGATCTTCTTGAAAAAGCCGGCGCAGATATGGCCGAAGCCCTGAGTTTTTATCCGGATACAAAAGATATTGATGATGGATTCTCACCTGGCAAGCAGCAGATTGATTTTAAAATAAAGCCCGAGGCTCGAAGCCTTGGTCTGGAAGCCAGCGAAGTAGCAAGGCAGGTCCGTCATGCGTTTTATGGCGCCGAAGTTCTCAGGCAGCAGCGGGGTCGAAATGAAGTCAAGGTTTTGGTGAGGTTGCCAAGACAGGAACGTATTTCCGAATACAGCCTGGAAGAAATGGTGTTGCAAACACCAAAAGGAAGCGAAATTCTCCTTCAGGATGCGGTATATATCAGCAGGAGTAGATCTTATACTGACATCAACCGCCGAAACGGCCAAAGAATCGTAACTGTAACAGCCGATGTATCTCCGAGGAGCCAGGCCGGACAGATACTTACTTCAATAAAGGCTGAAATCCTTCCTGAACTTCAGCGAAAATATCCTGGCCTGGCCTATAGTTTCGAGGGCCATCAGGCCGAACAGAAAGAGAGCATGCAAAGCCTTTTCAGAGGACTTCTCATGGCTATGATAGTTATCTACGCCATGCTGGCTGTCCCATTAAACAGCTACATACAACCTTTAATTATTATGATCGCAATACCTTTTGGTATCGTGGGCGCAGTCATCGGTCACCTGATCATGGGTTACAGCCTGAGTATTTTGAGTATGTTCGGCGTTGTAGCTCTGTCCGGTGTAGTGGTAAACGATTCTCTGGTGCTAATCGACTTTGCCAACCGCAGGCGCCGGGCCGGCATGGCCCCTCTGGAAGCCATATACGCTTCGGGATTACACCGTTTCAGACCTATCATTCTGACCACGTTAACCACATTCGGCGGGCTGGCGCCCATGATTTTCGAAACCTCACGTCAGGCAAGGTTTCTAATCCCCATGGCTCTATCCCTAGGGTTCGGAGTCGTATTTGCCACCCTGATCACCCTGATTCTGGTACCTTCTTTTTATATAGCAATCGAAGATGTAAAAGGACTTCTAAAAAAAATCACGAATTAAATTTAATACAGCCAGAGCTCCTCTTTCAAATGCAAGAGACAGATTCCATGAATTCCTGTCTCGTTTTCCAACAAAATTACTTGCAGAGCGTATTTCCAAAAAAGGAATGTCATAATGTATTGCCAGATGAGCGGCACCTGCTCCTTCCATACATTCCATACACGGGCTGAATTGTTTATAAATATCTTTTGCTCTGCTATCTGTAGAGGTTATTGTTGAAACAGTTACAAATGATCCTTTTACTACCTGAACACTTTTTCCTTCAAAAACCTTTGTTAAAATTTCCAACGCCTGATTTACAAGCTCAATATCAAGTGAATAACGATTTTTACTATCAACATTACTGCTTTTGATTATCGAAAACGGCAGTTCATTTAAAGGCAGACTACTGTCTTCTGTCTCAATACCAAGCTGGATATCTATTTCTTCTGTTGCAATTCCAATATCTCCTATATTCAGACCCGACTCCCTGAAGGCCCCTGCACATCCTGTCTGAATTATTAGAGACGGTCTTGCGTTTTCAATGGCTGCGGTTAAGGACTGGACGGTATTAACGGTTCCCGGCCCTGTTATCAAAACCCGGACAGGCTTTCCTGCAATGTATCCACTGGTAATTTTTCTGCCGCCCACAATTGACAAAATCGGACTTTCAATGCGATCAATAAGTTTTGAAAGCTCCCCTTCTACTGCTGCTAAAACAATAATATCGTAATTTATCATAATGCCTTATCTTTTAACACCTGAAGCTGTGATGCATATTCAACCTTTGATCGAATTTAAACGGCATAGCCTGTTTGACAGCTACCTTTTTAAAGTCTGGGTGTCCAGGGTTAAGGACATAGTTACATTCAGTTGGAATAATGGTGCTTGGTACTGTTAAAACCGCTGAGATTTGATCAAAATACCATATTTTACCTGTTTCTTTTAGCTTTATTGGCGGTGAATCGGCCTGCCAGTCTTTCGGCAGCCTGGCGATATTGTTTACATCGACAACCAGGGCCTTAGGAAAATTCACCTTGATGCTTACGTAATCTCTTAAAGCCTGATAAGAAGCTGCATGAACGATAATTTCAAGGGCGGCCAGAGCCAGAGAGTCGGATACGTAAGCCACTCCTATACCTTTGTGATTCCACTGCCCGCCGTAGCGCCTTGAACCTGTACCGGTAAAAGCTTCATTGACTTTGCGTTTGTTCACCAATCGCCAGGCCGTTAACATTAATAAACTACTCCGTCTTCAATCCGGCCCAGCATATCCTAAACTTCTCTGGCCCCCGGCTCTGTATCGGCAAACTCAAGAGGGGTTTTGCCACTCAGACCTTTTACCGGTAACTGAAACCATTGACGTGCCAAATTCTCGTCGCTATATACTTCAATTGCTCTTTCGTACAGGCATGCAAGGCGCAACACACGTTCTGATTCATCTGTTTTCAGACGACCCTCTTTTTTCCTGCGGGTCAAAGTCCGTTGAGGAATATTCACAGTGGTTGCCAGACTCTTTTCAGGCACGCCCAGCATCGTACTCAACCGGCTGAAAGTCGAAACCGGCAGTCCCTGCTTAAGAAGCAAAATCAGGCCTTTTACGTTTTCGGTTTGAATGCCTATTGATTGACCATACATTTTAATCTCATATGCTCAAGTTAATTAAACGGCCACATTACTTATTAAGTATAGCCACATGGCCGTTTATTTTCAAGCAATTAAATTTTGCCGGAGTTTTTACGAAACCATCAATTTTATTTCAGGTACATTCTTCTTTCATTACACCGGCAGGTGCCATGATATCATGCTCATGTGTATTCTATGTGGATCGATAAATCGGTAATTCGAGGAGAGAAGATAGCAAAGGCTAAGAAATACTCATTAACCGGCAAATAAGTTTATAAGTTAAGTACGTACTCTTGCACTCTCACTCGTCCCGCACTCTCGCCCCGGCTTTGACTTCCTGTTCAAGGATTTTGTGGTTTAGTTTTAACAGGCGCTTTAGGACTTCTTTTCTGGCATCAGGTGAGACAGTGTATCGTACACGGTCGTTTTCCGGCAGATAGTTCGTAGGTTGGGTTGAGCGAAGCGAAACCCAACAAAAAAAGGGCATTCTTCATTTGCCAGTTTACACTTTTTTGACGTTGGCTCTTGCCTGGTTGCCTGGTTCCTATGCTCCAGCGTGAGAACCCATACGGTATGCATTCCCACGCTGGAGCATGTGAACGAGAAAACGAGAAACGTTAAAACTGTAAACTATTTTTTGGGCTTGCTGAAGGATGCCCAAAAAAGCTATTCCCTTCCAATTGTTTCATCTAACGTAGTATCTCGTCCTGCTCCCCTTAAAGAAT